>NZ_CAKMJU010000005.1:0-70271 GCF_927416815.1 uncultured Acetobacterium sp.
GCCGAACCATAACATAGGATGTTTTTAAATAGAAGATCGCTGAGTTATTCGTGGTCATGACGGCGGCCGAACCATAACATAGGATGTTTTTAAATAAGAACCGTTGGTGCGCCATCCTCACGCTGTCAGCGCCGAACCATAACATAGGATGTTTTTAAATATCGTTATATCTTCATTGGGTACATGGAAAAATTTTTGCCAAACCTTGACAAAAAAATGCTGGATGATTCTTACTCATCCAGCATCTTTTAACTTTTTTTCTGTTTCACTTTTCTGTTTCACTTTTCTGTTTCATTTAATCAAAGCATACATACAATAATCGGTTATCTTTCCATTTTTGAAGATCGCTTTCTTGCAAATTCCTTCCAGTTGGAATCCGGCCTTTTCCAGCGCTTTCCGGGAACCAGTATTGTCGACAAAGGGGCGGCCATAAATTCTGAAAATATCAAAATTAGCGAAACCACTTTCACAGGTTTGAATAATGGCTTTGGTCATAATCCCTTTTCCCCAGAAGGGTTCGCCCAGCCAGTATCCTAGTTCGGCACTTTTACAGCTGACATCATCCTGAATCATCAATCCCACCGAACCAATCGGTTCATTGTCAATGACAATCGCTTTGATTGACTGTTTTGCATGGTCTTTGTGCATGCACATATCAATAAACCTATGGGCATCGTCCAATGTGTAGGGTGATGGGAACGAATTTCTTAAGAAACAGGCCACCTTGGGGTTATTGGCATAACGCACAAGATTTTCCGCATCATCCAGTTTCCAATCTCTTAATTCAAATTTCATCTTTCTTCCTCCTGTATAGAATAAGTCATGTTATGTTAAGCAAAGCTCTGGTGTATGGAAATCTTTAGCTTAACCAGCAACATGCGAACTGACAGATTTTTTGGTAACTGTCGACTATTTCGAACCATCCGATTGCACTGATTTGGTCTGCCTTGTTGTCCGGCTGCCCACGTTTCAGGATTCAATCACAAAGGCCTCTTCACCGCTTTTAATAGCACCCGTTTTAATCAGCTTTATCTTTTGATCTTCAGTTAAGTTAGTCACCACAATCGGGATCGCCGATGAGGGCGCATGGTCGGCAAGATAGTCCATATCGGCCTTCATTAATCGATCACCTTTTTTAACCTGATCCCCGGTTTTTACAAAAACATCAAAGCCCTTTCCGTCCAGTTTAACGGTATCAATACCGACATGAATGAGTATTTCGGTGCCATTTAAACTGGTCAGTCCAATCGCATGTTTGGTCGGAAAAACAACCGTAATCTCGGCATCACAGGGGGCATAGATGGTCTCACCAGTGGGGAATATCACAATCCCATCGCCGACCATTTTGTTGCTGAAGGCCTCATCTGGCGCTGCGGTAATGCTCTGTAAATCACCGTCAATCGGAGCGGTAAAAATTTCCTGGGTTTTAGCTTTACCGTCTTCCGTTTTAGGTACTTGCTCTTTTTCTGGCAATTTCTCAACGATCGGGATCACAGCTTCGCTATCACTTTGCGGACTTTCCAAATACTCTTCCAATTTGGATTTTATCACTGTGACCTTGGGTCCGTAAATAACCTGAACCCCATTTCCTTTTTGAATGACTCCTAGGGCGCCGGATAGTTTGAGAATTTTTTCATCAACCTTTTCCCCATCCAACACCGTCACGCGAAGCCGGGTTGCACATGAATCCAGATCACTGATGTTTGACTTCCCACCTAACCCATTGACAATCATCGCCGATCCAGAGTCACCAGATCCAACGTCCTGTTCCTGGCCTTTGTTTTTTTCTTTATCATAATCTGCCCGGGTATAGAGCTTTGTTTCTTCATCTTCTTCCTCCCGTCCCGGGGTTTTGAGATTAAATTGATTGATCAAGATCTTAAATAAAAAGTAATAAAGTACAAAGTAACCAAGTCCAACAAGGACTATATATATCCAGTTTGTCTTGGCATTTCCCTGCAAGATACCAAATAGCGCGAGGTCAATAATCCCACCTGAAAAGGTCATTCCAACCCCAACATTGAGGATATGCATAAACATATAGGACAAGCCGGCAAAGACACAATGGATGACATATAAAAAGGGGGCGACAAATAAGAAGGTAAATTCAATTGGTTCGGTGATGCCGGTAATCATGGCAGTTAGCGCCGCTGATATCAATAAGCCGCCAACCGCCTTTTGTTTCGTGGTTTTGGCACATTTATACATGGCCAATGCGGCTCCTGGTAATCCAAAAATCATAAACGGAAATTTACCCGACATAAAACGGGTAGCTTCCACTGAAAAGTGACTGACATCAGGGCTGGCCAATTGCGCAAAAAAGATGTTCTGAGCCCCTTCAACTAATACCCCATCGACAACCATCGAGCCTCCCAGGCCGGTTTGCCAAAATGGCAGATAAAAAACATGGTGCAAGCCAAAGGGAATTAAGGCGCGTTCGATAAAGCCATAGATGAAGGTACCAAAATATCCCGATGCAATAACCAAACCGCCAATGGCATAAATACCATTTTGAATAAATGGCCATAAAAAGAACATAAGTCCACCAATAAATAAGAAGACCAGGGCGGTAATAATCGGGACAAAACGGGTGCCGCCAAAAAATGATACGACTGGCGGGAACTCGACCTTGTAAAAGCGATTATGAAGGGCGGCGGTTACCAAGCCAACCAGAATCCCGCCGAATACACCCATTTGTAGCGAGGTAATGCCAACCACCGCAGCGATTGAACCGCTTGGCAAGATCTTACTTGCGACAATCGGAACCATCGCAATGCCGCTGTTCTCAGCTGCCAACCGTGCCAGATCATTAGCGGTTTGCAGGCTTTCTGGCGTATAGGTTCCGGTAATGGTTATCAGCACCCCAATTACCGCATGCATGACTAAAAATCCAATCACACCAGCCAGCGCAGCCACGGCTTTTTCCTGTTTAGCCATCCCGATGGCAACACCCATGGCAAAGATAACCGGCAGATTGGCAAAGATAATATTACCAGCTGCAAGCATGATACTGAGAATGTCATTTATAATCGTTCCCGGACCCATAACCCCCATCAGATTGTAGGATTCCAGCATGGTTACATTCGTAAATGACCCGCCAATCCCCAAAAGCAGTCCGGCTACCGGTAACAAAGCAATCGGTAACATAAACGAACGTCCCACTCGCTATAAAACACCAAAAATCTTATCTTTCATCAGTAATCGCCTCTTTCTCCAATATTCATCTATTTTTCCTATTAATAGTATTACCCCTTTTCTTTTAAAATTAGCACATGTTTTTGCATATAAAAAGACACCCATACCTTTAAATTTGACTTTGTCGGCAAATCTAAGGGTATGGGTGTCTGAACGTTTGATAACATCATTAAAACACTATTCGTTGTCTGAAAAATGATATCTTGATTTCACATTTTTGTCAAGACGTTAATTTACAAAAGCCATCTGAAATTTTACAGACTGGGTAATGTTCCAGAAAGCACCGCTGGCGCCAGAGCATTGATGACGGCCTGCATAATCCCGTTTGAAGTATAGGTTGCTCCTGAAATCGCATCAACTACCGGGGTCTGGGCGGCGATTATCGCTGCCGGCACCGCATCGATGGCCTTGCCGTAATATTTCACATTGTTCTCGTTGTGGGAGACCACTAAAACATCGGTGATCACATTTTCTGCTACCGTTACACTAACGGTCAGCTCCGGGCCATAGGCTTCTGCCACTCCGATATAGCTACCATCCTTCAAATCGACGCTTCCCAAAAATAGATTAGCCTTGCTAACTACCGTATCGGTGACAGTTGCATCCGCCGTTAATGTCGGTGTACTTTCAGCCGGGCTTGAACTTTCTGCCGTTACCAACTCTGTTTGATCCTCCACTTCGCTTGCTGTTACTGTTTGAGTTCCATACAAATTCGCAACTTGCATCTCCACTTCTTTTAAGGCACTGTTAAAAAAAACTACCGGTCCCATAATTCCGCCAACTTCCCAGAGATGGATACCAAAAAAGACGATCAATACTACCGTTAACCAACGATGCGGTTTGATCCAGCTACACTTTCCCGGCAACAATTTTCTGAGCAGATAGGTTAATCCCAGCAATACCCCCATCGCCATGCACAGGGTTCCAAAATTAAATGACAAAATCGCACCTGAGGAAAAAAAACCATGCATGCAGGCGGTGATCACAAAAGCAATGCCCATCGTTTTATGTGAATTTCTCAGCTTTCGGTTGATCCTGGTGATATATTTATTTTTTCTTTGTCCCTTATTGACAATTCGTAGTAAATAGATGATCGTCAGTAAAAATGCAAAAATAACACTTAACCAGGCCGTTAATACGTTAATGATAACAGTCATCACAATCCCTCCTTTTTGATAATCATAACAGACGATTATGACATCTTTGTGTCATTTAAATTAGTTTATCGCACGCTTGTGATGATCATGTGATGAAGTGAATTGTTTAATTTCTATCAAATAATTAAGATCTACTAGCTCCTACCCATTAAATAACATCGGCAATACTCCGAAAAATACCATCCCCAAGGCCGCGGAAATCAGGATTAATTTTATCGGATGTAGTCTAAACCGGAAATAAACAAAGCTGCCAATCATAAAAATAATAATTTCCAGATAGTGAAGACTGGCAAAAAAATCGCTCACCGCGTGAATTTCGGCTCCCTTGATAATAAACCCGCTGACCATCAGCAACCAAACCGCCGCGGCAATCAAACCAATCACTACCGGCCGCATGCCATAAAGCGCACCCTGAACCCATTTATTCTGCTGAAAATTGGTAAATGCTTTGGCAATAAAAAGAATAATGATAAACGAGGGCAGCACCACCGCTATGGTTGTCATCAGGGCTCCCGCAAGCCCACCCATTTCCATCCCGACAAAGGTGGCAATATTGACTGCAAATGGCCCAGGGGTGGACTCGGCCACGGCAATAAAATCGGTCAATTCCAATAAGGTCAACCAACCGTGAGCCACCACTTCCTGCTGGATCAGCGGAATCATCGCGTAGCCGCCACCAATCGTGAATAAGCCAATTTTAAAAAAAGTGATAAATAGCTCCAGATAGATCATTTTCCGACCTCATCATTTTTCTTAGTAATCTGCTTGTTGCTCCGCCAAAGCTGATAAATCAGTCCTGTCACGGCACCGCCTAGCAGCAGATATATAACATTGATATCGGTAAATGAGGCCAGCCCGAAGGCCAGGACTAAGATCAGCACTGTCAGCGGCGTATATGTTCCTTTTTTGGCCATTTTAACGACAGCCCCCAAGATTAACACAATCACCCCGGCTCGAACCCCCTTAAAGGCATAACCGACCCACTCGAGACTTTGAAACTGCTCAAAAAAAAGGGCAATGATACTAATAATCGTTAGTGACGGGATCACTACCCCCAGGGTCGCCAGCAGCGAACCCCAGAAGCCCGCCACCTTATAGCCGACAAAGGTGGCGGTATTGACGGCAATGACCCCGGGGGTTGCCTCAGCAATGGCAAAAATATCTAAAATATCTTTGCTTTCGATCCAGTGATGACGTTCCACCGTTTCATATTCAATTAGCGGGATCATCGCATAGCCACCGCCAAAGGTAAACAGACCGATCTTAAAAAAGGTGATAAATACGGTTAATAGTTTTTCCCGGTAATCATTTTTTTCTTTCAATACATTTCTCCCGATAAGCTGATCGATACTATTCTTTCCTGAAAATCGACCGTATCACTGACACCCCACAAAACATAGTTTTCCAGGATAGGGTAATTTTTAATCACTACTGGCATGCTTTTTCCGTCGATGATGATAGCAGTCTCTGAATTAACGGCCTCTTCATTGTGACAGTCTAGCTGAAAGGCATGCAGCGGCAGTCTAAAGCCCTTGCCAGTATATTTCATATAGGCTTCCTTAAGCGCCCAGAGATCATAAAAACCCCGGCTCTGCTTTTCAGCCGGCAGTGAAAAGAGCCAGTCCGCTTCTGATGGCGCAAAAAAACGCCGCGCCAATTTTAAATTCGGAGTCGCCATTTTTTGAATATCAACCCCGACCGGCTGAGATCCGAGAGCACAGACCACATAATCACCCGAATGGGACAGGTTAAAAAGAATATCTGGATAATTTATCAGCCAAGGTTTTCCATCCGCTCCAGCTTTTATTTCAAGTGATCCGTGAATGCCATAGACCTGGCCTAGCGCTTTTATGAGCAGTATTTCGGCTCCCACTGTCAGCGCCTGGGCAGCTGGTCTTTTAAGTCGCTGGGCTTTATGTCGCCGTTCTTGCGAAACCGCTTCCATTGCTGCTGCCAAGCGGCGGGGCTCATGCAAGGCACTAACATCGGCGATAAAAATTTGGGTTTTTGTGGTTTCCATTTTTTCTCCATCGCTGAGCTGACTCATAATTTGCCATTTTCCAGTTTGCAACCGGCCGGTCTCCTGTCATTTTGCTCAGTTTGATTTATTTTGAACACTTTATTTGCATTATACTATAAAAAGATAAGAGCAGACAAACAATGGTGATTGTCTGACTGCTCTTTAGTCCATATTTTCTTCCATTAATTTCTGAATTTCTTTGCGTTTGTCTTCATTAATTGCGATTCTAAGCGCTGAACATGCGCCGATATTTTTCTTTCGCTGCAATAATTTTTCTGCAAAGGCCATGCAATTATATTCACCGCAGTTCTTACAGCTGGTTTGAGGCAAATATTCATAAATATCAAAGACGCTGATTTTTTGATCTGACATGGTTTTCTCCTGTTTTTTCACTATTTGATGATTGATACCATCAACATCAGCAGCTATAAAAAAACCTGCTTTTTAAGTGATCTTAAAGAGCAGGCTAAATTTCTTTTGGCAGAGGTAGCAGGATTTGAACCTGCGAGTGATGGAGTCAGAGTCCATTGCCTTACCGCTTGGCTATACCCCTTTATTCATTTTCTGTCCCGAAGGTACGCTAAACATTTTATCTGAATTCATATCGATTGTCAAGGAAAATGAATAATTGATTTGCCTTTTTAAACTTTTTTTATATTTGCTTGATCTTCTCACCAATGCCAAACACTCTTTTGGCATTCTGGGTGGTAATCTCGGCTACCTCTTCTACCGCAATCCCCCGAATCCGGGCAATTTCGGCGGCCACGAAATGGACATAGGCAGGCTCGTTTCGCTTGCCGCGATGGGGTGTCGGCGTCAGGTAAGGGCTGTCGGTTTCAATCAGCAACCGGTCTAAGGGCATCATCGCGACCACTTCTGGCAGTTTTCGGGCATTGCTAAAGGTCAGCGGCCCGGAGATTGACAAATGAAAGCCCATCTCCAGAAAGACTTTAGCCATTTCGACCGAACCGCTGTAGCTATGCATAATCCCGCCGTAGGCTGGCGTAAAATATTCTTTTAAGATCCGAACCATATCTTCCATCGATTCGCGGTTATGGATCACAATTGGCAGTTTCACTGCTTTGGCAATGATCAACTGGCGGACAAATACCTCCTGCTGGACATCCCGGGGGGAATAGTCATAGTGATAATCCAGACCGATTTCGCCGATCGCCACGACCTTCTCTTTTTTAGCCCATTCCGTTAGCAGCGGATCGTGTTTTTCGGCGACGTAATCGCTGGCATCGTGGGGATGAATCCCCACGGTGGCATAAACCATCGGGTATTTTTCGCTCATTGCCACCGCCCGATAACTTGAAGCCTCGTCGGCGCCGGGATTAATAATCATCTCTACCCCGGCGTCCTGAGCGTTTTTTAGTACCGCTTCGCGGTCCTCATTAAATTTTTGATCGTCGATATGAGCATGGCTGTCAATTAACATCTTCGCAACTCCTTTGCTTTTTCAATTAAAACTTCTTTTTCGTTTTGATAAACTTCATCGATGACACCTGTTAGCAGTAGCTTAAGAATCCGGCCGATTTCCTCACCGTTTTTGATTCCCAGGCCAATCAGATCATGGCCGTTGACAGCCAGGTCTTTCAGCGAAAAACAGGCCTTCTCGGCAATCACCTGATCAAGCAGCGCTTCCAGTCTTTGCAGTGATTCCAACCGACTATGGTACTGTGAGGCCTTGGCCAGATTATCGCCGCGCTTAATCGCAATCAGATCTCGAAACAAGGGCTCTGAAAGACGATTCAGCCAGCGCTTGACACTTTTTTTATCGACATCAATATGGACGCCGTGATATTTCACCAGTAGACCGACCTGATCAATGGTTACGCTACTGATCCGCAAGGCCCTTAAGCGCTCCCTGGCAATGACTTCAGAGCACTTACTGTGACCTTCAAAATGGCCCACACCGGCAGCGTCCCGGGTAAAGGTCTGGGGTTTGCCGAGGTCGTGAAACAGCATCGCCCACCGCAGCCGTGGTAGCGGTGCCAGCGTTTCCATCGCCACCGCGGTATGGGTCAGCACATCATAACAATGGTAGGGACTTTGTTGCTCAAAATTTTTGGCCGGCAGCAGCTCAGGGATCACTACCCCCAGCACCGCGGTCTCTTCGAGGATGATCGCTTTGACGTTTTTGCCACAGATCAGTTTATTCAGTTCGGCGGCAATCCGCTCGGCCGAAATATTGGCAAGTTGTCCACAATTCTGCCGGATCGCCCTTTGGGTTTGGCCCTCCAGGGCAAAACCCAAAACCGCGGCAAAGCGCAGCCCCCGAAGGATACGCAAGGCATCCTCGGTCATGCGTTTGTGGGGATCACCGACGCCGCGGATGATCTTTTTTTTAATATCTACGACTCCGCCATAGTGATCGATCAGCCCTTTCTGGGGATGGTAGGCGATCGCATTGATGGTAAAATCCCGCCTGGCCAGGTCATCTACTAAGTTTCTGGTGAACTGCACCGCATCTGGATGGCGGCTGTCGGAATAATCGCCCTCGATCCGATGGGTCGTCATTTCGATCGCCATCCCATCAATAATGACGGTCACGGTACCGTGGCGAATGCCGGTTTCAAGAACCCGAAAGCCGGCAAAGCAGGCAATCATTTCGGCCGGAGTGGCATCGGTGGTCATATCAAAGTCGGTCGGCGGGGTGTCAAGCAGATAATCACGGACACAGCCGCCGACCAGGTATCCACAGAATCCACAGCTTTCCAGCCTTTTAAAGGCCTTTTCTACCGGTTTTGGAAGACTAAGCCTCATTACTTCCCAGGCCGATGTCATCAGCAACAGCCCGCATTGCCAGAATCGTTTCTTGCATCAGCTGATCTAGCGAATAGCCGGCCATCTCGGCGCCCTTGGCGACGACCTCGCGATTGACTCCGGCGGCAAAACTGGCGGTTTTGAATTTCTTTTTTACCGACTTCACTTCCAGGTCGTTGACGCTTTTGGAGGGACGCATATAGGCACAGGCGGTGATCAGCCCGGCCAGTTCATCGGTGGCATATAAAATTTTCTCCATCTGATGAGTCGGCTCGACATCCGTACAAATTCCAAAGCCATGACTAACAACGCTATTGATAAAGGCTTTCTCATAATCGTTGGCTTCCAGTATTTCGACCACCTTTTGACAGTGTTGATCGGGATACTTTTCATAATCCAGATCATGCAGCAGCCCGACAATTCCCCAATAATCGGGATCTTCCCCTTCCAGTTTGGCAAAATGCTCCATCACTCCTGATACCGCCAGGCCGTGATTAACCAGCGATTCACTTTCATTATATGCCTTTAACAAGGCTAATGCTTTTTCTCGATCCAATTGAGTGCCCATTTTATCTCCTCGCTCTTCTATTAATTAAGTGTATTTTAACACAGTTTGCCGTTTACTGACAAAGCCTGTTTCAAATTATTAAGCTTTTGTGGTTCACAAAAAGCCCTGCTACGGATTTTGCGATTCCGTTGCAGGGCTGGTGCATAGCTTACTGTTTATGATTCATTCATTTTATTGGGATCTTGAGCCGCGACCCCAGGTTTGCAAAAACAGCGCATCAATCCGATCGGTCAGGGTTTGTCGGCCAATCGGATAGCTCACCTCATCGACCTGATTGACCGGCATGATTTCCATCAGTGAATTGGTAATAAAGACCTCGTCGGCCGCCATCAATTGCGCCTTAGTATAATGGCCCTCTTCGATCGGGATGTGATTAGCTTTTAGCAGCTGGATTACCCGGTTTCTGATAATTCCGGCCAGCAGTCCGCAATCCCTTGCCGGGGTACAGACTCTTCCGTTTTTGATCAAAAAGAGATTACTCATACAACCTTCGGCCAGATGGCCGCGAGTATTATAAAAAATAGCTTCGTTAAAGCCGCGAGCCTTGGCTTCATTTAAGATCAGCAGATTTTCCAGATAATTGTTGGACTTGATCGTAACCAATCGGGATGTTTCATTGCGGATCGCATCATTGCTACAGATTTTCAGACCCTGCTCATAGATCTGGCGGTCGTAATGATTTTCCCGGGCAGTGATTAGCAGGTTATCTGCTTTTAAGCCCTTACTGAGGGTGACCCGCAGAGCGCCGCGATTGATTTCATTTTTTGCGATGATCTGCTGACAGTCGCGCCCGATCTGATCGGGATGGCTGATCAGCTTAAGCCCCATGACCAGGGCACTCTGCTTAAAGCGCTCCATATGATCATTGAAGAAAACCAGTTTTCCCTGAGCCACGTTGATCGTTTCAAAGACCCCATAGCCATAAAGAAAACCCTGATCCAGGGGAATCTCGAGCTCTTTTGAAATTTCTCCGTTATAACTGACGTAGTCCATTGGACTCCCCTCTAAACTGTTTAATCAATTAGTACCGTTTCAATGCGTCCATCAGAGCGCGTCCCTTATCAAAGGTTTCTTGATACTCGGACTCGTTGTCCGAATCCCAGACGATTCCGCCGCCGACCTGAAAATAGCCTTTGCCATCCTTGCAGACAATCGTCCGGATGACAATATTAAGATCAAGATCCCCATTAAAACCAATATAGCCGATCGAACCGGTATAAATGTTTCGTTGGGTGGGCTCCAGTTCGTCAATAATCTCCATCGCCCGGATCTTTGGTGCCCCGGTAATCGAACCGCCAGGGAAGGTCGCTTTGACACAGTCGATGGCATCGAGATCATCCTTTAATTCGGCCGTAACGGTTGAGACCAGGTGATAAACGGTCTGATAGGTTTCTAACTTAAACAATTCCGGAACCTTAACGGTGCCGGTTTTGGCGATTTTACCGAGATCGTTGCGTTCCAGATCGACAATCATCAGCAGTTCCGCCTTATCCTTTTCGCTGTTGACTAGGGTCTCCCGGTTGGCGGCATCTTCTTCCGCGGTTTTGCCGCGGGGCATCGTTCCCTTAATCGGTCGGGTTTCAATGTTGCGACCCTGAACCAGAATAAAACGCTCTGGTGAACTGGAGACAATCTGGCCTTCGCCAAAATCGATATAGCTGGCAAAGGGCGCCGGATTGATTTTCCTGAGTTCGCTGTATAATTCCAGGGGGCTGATTTGTAAATCAGCGTTAAATCGCTGGGTCAGATTGGTCTGATAAATATCTCCGGCTAAAATGTATGCGTGAACCGCATCGAGCGCCTTCATATATTCCGGCTTGGTAAAATTGCCGCGGAATGCGACGTTTTCGTTGATTTTAAAGTCCGAACGGATTGCTACTTTGGGATCGCCGACAAATTTTGCGGCTAAGCGGCTGACGATATCCGCTTCATTTTCTTCAATTCCCAGGGCAGCCAGATAAGTTTTTCCTGCTTTATGATCGATGATCACAATCCCATCGTAGAAACCCATAAAACAATCGGGAATACCGACATCATCGACGGCGCTACGGGGAAAGGCTTCTAAGTGATGACAAAGGTCATAGCCAAAGTAACCCACTGCCCCGCCGATGAAGGGAAACTGGGATTGATAGTCGATTTTATACTGTTTTAAAAGTTTTTGCAGTTCATCAAAGGGATCTCCAGTAACCGTTTGCGTAGCGGTTTTTGTTTTAATGGTGATGGCATCGGCTTTGCTGGTAAAGACCAGCAAGGGATTCGCGCCGATAAATGAATAACGTCCCAGGGTGTCCGGGTCTCTGCCGCTGTCCAGGAAGAAACTATAGGGCTCATCTTTAAATAACAGATAGCTTTCAAAACTGCTTAAGTCGGTTTTTATTTCTTGTATTAACATCTTGCACCATTCGCTTTTGTAGATTGAAAAAAGTTGTCCAATAATTCCATTCCCATTTCAGTGAGAATCGCTTCGGGATGAAACTGAACCCCTTCGATAGGGTAGTCCTTATGTCGCATCCCCATAATTTCATTTTGATCGGTTCGGGCGGTAATCTCAAAAAAATCAGGAATCTTCTGGTTTTCGACCACCAATGAATGGTACCTGGTCACCTTCAGGGGATTAGCAAGACCAGCAAATACGCCAGCATTGTCATGGGAGATGGCATGGACTTTGCCATGAACCGGTTCCAGGGCTTTAGTAATCTTACAACCAAAGGCCTGACCGATGATCTGATGGCCCAGACAAATACCCAGGATCGGGATTTCACCCTTAAAACGGTGCACCACATCCAGACAGATCCCAGACTCGTTAGGGGTGCATGGCCCCGGTGATAAAACAATCATTGACGGTGCCATCGCGGCAATCTCGTCCAGGCTAATTTTATCATTTCTCTTCACAATCACCCTTGCATTTAGTTTTTCCAGATACTGAACCAAATTATAGGTGAAAGAATCATAGTTGTCGATCATTAGAATCAATTTTTATACCTCTTAGTATTAGTCATTTTGTAAAGCATTGTATCACACTCCAGGGATTCAACACAATGCCTTATAGCTGCAATATTTGGCTTGAATTTTTTTACAATCCGCTTTGTTCAGGGAGTAATTCACACCAGAATTTACCCCAATCCAAAGGCTTTTGATAGCGGTTTACTTTTTTCCTTAGCAAAATATGTCGTCTCCCTTATAATAGCAAATAAAAAAAGACCACCTGGTATTAAGGGTGGTCTCTTTTTTAAGGGGAGGGGTAATTATATTTTAAGTTTGTCCAGACGTCACAAAAATCCAGAATAAACGAAAAATCTAGGGTTTAAATATCATATAGAGAAGATTTGATACGTCGAATTTTTTATGACCGCAGTCCGATTTTTCTTTAACAGTAACCAACGCTTTGTCAGTCTCTGTTTGGCTTTCGGCCGCCTTTTCTTCATCACATTCTGGAACCTTGATAAAACGATTAATTAAAAAGGCCACAATAATACCGAAAGCAGTTTCTAGCAGCCTTAAAAGAGCCAGCATATAGGTACCCTTATCCTGGGTATGGGTGGTCATCAGAATCAGAAACACCACCACGGTGATGACGATCGCACCAGACTTATTGATAGTATTACACAGATAAATCAATCCCATAACGCCAAATGGAATGATTAAAACATTGCTAAATTGATAGGGAATTGTATTGGCGATAAAAATGCCCAACATCCCCGCAACTCCGCCAAAGACGGTTCCCAATATCCGATTCCAGCCGGTTTCAATCGAATTTTCAATGCTCGGCCCCATCGTAATCACGGCTGCAATTGCCGCAACCAGTGGATTAAACTCCGGTCCCATGATTGCAAATACAACCACACAGATGAAGACTGCCAACACCGTTTTTATGTTTCTCATACCAATAGCTGGCAGATGACATAATTTCATGATTTTTCAGCTCCAATTATTTTTTTAACTTTTGCCGTCAACATTTCGTTCCCAGCAAAAGTTTTCTAGTAAAAGATTTCTTTATCTAGAGTATACTCCCATATCAGATTAAGTCAATAGGCTAATCCGTTTCTGCCTGATGTAATAGTTTTCACACCGCATCTCTTAAGTAAACTCACAGTTTTTTTAAGCTTTTCGCCTCCCGGATCTCCCCCATGGCAACGCGTTTCTCGCGCACTGACTTAAGTCGGCTGATCAATTCTTCCTTTTCATCTAAACGGATCATTTCTTTCATGACCGCCAGGCTTTGCTCAAATTTCTCAATCTGGGTCAGCAGGTTTTTACGATTGCACATAAACAGCTCGGTCCACATCGGCGCATTGATCATCGCAATCCGGGTCAGATCGCCAAAACTGCCACCCTCAAAATCGGTAATTGAGAGATCATCCTCGCAGTCCACCAGAGCAGCAGCGATCACATGGCAGAGCTGGGAGGTAAAGGCTATTTTTTGATCGTGAATTTCGGTGGTCGTCTCGACGATATGATTAAAGCCCAAGTCCCTTACAATGTCCCGGATCAATTGAATGTTTTCCGGTTGATTGGAAGGTAAGGGGGTCAGAATATAATTCCGATTCATAAAAATACGATCATCGGCGCCGCCAAACCCTTCTTTTTCACTGCCCGCCATCGGGTGTCCGGGAATATAATCGATATCTTTACGCAACAGATTCCCCAGATTCTTAAAGACTATCTCTTTAACCCCGATAATATCGGTGACAATCGCCCCTGTTTTGAAGTCTTCCATATAGAGAGCTAAAAAAGCCAGGGTATCCATCGGTGTCAGACAGATAAAAACCAGATCGCAGCGCGGCAGCATTTTTTGCAGCCCCGCTGAATCCCAGACCCCTTCATCGATCACGCCCTGAGCCTGAGCGGTTTTGATCACCGCCGGATTTAAGTCATAAGCGTAGATTTGCCGGGGCTTCTGCTTCCGGAGTCCCATCGCCAGAGCCCCACCCATTAGACCCAGGCCGATAAAGCCAACGATGGACTCTTCGCGGTTTTTCATTACATCACCTTGTTCTCAAATTCAGCATATTTTTTGACGGTAATCATAATATTATGGAATTGTTCTGGGGTAATCGACTGTTCGCCATCACAAAGCGCCTCTTCGGGATTATTATGAACCTCGATCATCACCCCATCAGCGCCGGCCGCAATGGCCGCTTTTGTTAATGATTCAACGGTCCAGGCCAGACCAGTAGCATGGCTGGGATCAACAATAATCGGTAAGTGGCTCTTCTTTTTAAGCACCGGAATACAACTGATATCGAGGGTATTACGGGTTGCCGTTTCAAAGGTTCGGATCCCTCTTTCGCATAAGATAACCTTATCATTACCTTCTTTCATGATATATTCAGCGGACATCAAAAACTCTTGCATGGTCGATGACATTCCCCGTTTTAGCAGGATCGGCTTGTCAATTTTCCCCAGTTCCCGAAGCAAGTCAAAATTTTGCATGTTTCTTGCTCCCACCTGGATAATATCGACATCTTCAAAGGCCGGCAACTGTTCTAATGACATCAATTCACTGACAATCGGCAGTCCGGTTTCTTTTCTGGCGATTTTTAATAATTCCAGCCCTTCAAAACCTAATCCCTGGAAAGCGTATGGTGAGGTTCGCGGTTTAAAGGCACCACCACGCAGGAAGGTCGCTCCGGATTCTTTGACTCGTTTGGCAATCGCCACGATCTGCTCTTCACTTTCAACCGAACAGGGTCCAGCGATCACACTGATGGTTCCCTCGCCGACTTTTCTACCCTTGACATTGATGATCGTGTCGTCGGGATGGAATAGACGATTGGCTTTCTTATAGGGTTCCTGAACTCTGAGTACATTCTCCACAATACGATTCGAACGGATTTTTTCGACATCTGCCAATGTTGTATCCCCTACTATTCCCAGAATGGTGTGCTCCACACCTTTTGAATAATGAATGCTAAGTCCCTGTGTTTCAATCATCTTGATTAACCTCTGAATATCTTCTTCTTTGGTATTGGGTTTAACGACTATTATCATTTTCTTCCTCCATTTTTTTGTTTACTGACCACTTCGCCTTTTTATCTTCTGTGCACCGAAGACCACCAGAAACCGGTCGACTGATTTCTCGTGATTCGCAGACAGCCGCCAATTTACTAGCATGATCTTTGGCCATTGCCTATCGAAAAAAAAGGAGACTTCCTAAGAAGCCTCCTAAAATAAACTTTTATTCAATACACCTGTATCGCTAAAAATTTCTCATGGAATGGGATTCTCAAAGGAACTTAATTGATTGCACGCAAAGTAACCAAAGCTAAAAAACCAATAGCTTTGGCTGTTAACGTAATAATATTCATTTAAGTTTCTTCTCAACTCTTCCATGATATTCCTCTCAGGACACATTACATTTGAGAAACTATTATTTCTCCCAAAACTTAAACATAACGTGTATTGTTGTGTATTGTTGTTTATTATAGTCTTAATTTTTATCAATGTCAAACGAATAGTTATTATTTTCTGTTAATTTTTCGTTCTTTAATTTCATGTATTGACAAGCTTGGCTATTCGTGTTATATTGCGTATAATTCCTACTGGTTTTATATGTAATAAGGAAAGCTATTTTGAACTCATAAATAAGATCCAAAGGAGAACGTTATGAAAGATACCCGAAAGTTTGAAACCCTTCAGCTTCATGGAGGGCAAAACCCCGATCCTACCACCCACGCCGTTGCTGTTCCCATTTATCAGACCAGCTCATATGTTTTTGACAGCAGTGAACACGCCCAACGGCTTTTTGGTTTAGAAGAACCCGGCAACATCTATACCCGGATCATGAACCCGACCACCAATGTACTAGAAGAACGGATGGCGCTTTTAGAAGGCGGCATTGGTGCTCTGGCCTTTGCTTCCGGTTCTGCTGCCATTACCGCAACCATTTTAAACCTCGCCGGTACCGGTGACGAGCTGGTGGCCGCATCGACTTTGTATGGCGGTACCTACAATCTCCTGAGTGCTACCCTCCCGCGACTGGGCATTACAACAACCTTTGTTAACCCCGATGATCCAGACCATTTCCGCACTGCCATCAACGACAACACCAAGGCCATTTTTATCGAGTCGCTGGGCAATCCGGCCATTAATATTTGCGATGTTAAGGCGATTGCTCAAATCGCCCATGATCATGGGCTACCACTGATCGTCGATAATACCTTTGCTACCCCTTATTTATTTAGACCACTCGATTTCGGGGCAGATATCGTGGTTTATTCAGCCACCAAATTTATCGGCGGCCACGGCACTACCATCGGCGGCATCATCGTTGATGGCGGCACCTTTGACTGGGCCGGCAGCGGTCGCTTCCCGGTGTTCACCACCCCCGACCCCAGCTACCACGGGATCACCTATGCCACCGACATCGGGGCGGCAGCC
The DNA here is from genome assembly GCF_927416815.1 of uncultured Acetobacterium sp. NCBI lineage: Bacteria > Bacillati > Bacillota > Clostridia > Eubacteriales > Eubacteriaceae > Acetobacterium > uncultured Acetobacterium sp. Next base: position 17,090 of record NZ_CAKMJU010000005.1, read on the forward strand.
TTTATCATCAAAGCCCGGGTTCAGCTGCTGCGGGATACCGGCGCCTGCATTAGCCCATTTAATGCCTTCCTGCTTTTACAGGGTCTGGAAACCCTGTCTCTGCGACTCGATCGGCATCTGGAAAACACCCAAAAAGTGGTCGCCTATTTAAGCAATCACCCTCAGGTTGCCTGGGTAAACTACCCCACCCTCCCAGACAATCCTTACAAAGCCTTATCGGATCAATACTTCAAAAAAGGCCCCGGTTCTATTTTTACCTTTGGTATCAAGGGAGGCATTGAAGCAGCGCGGAAGTTCATCGATAGCCTGAGTCTATTTACTCACCTGGCTAATGTCGCCGATGCCAAGTCACTCGTTATTCATCCCGCCACCACCACCCATCAGCAGCTTTCCGGCGAGGATCTGATCGCCGCTGGGGTAACTGAAGATATGATCCGTTTATCGATCGGCTTAGAACACAGCGACGATATTTTGGCTGATCTGGATCAGGCCTTTAGCAAAGCGCTAGTTTATTAATCAACATCAAATCACCCGGAGGTAAAAGATGCCGATAAAAATACCCAATAATCTGCCCGCCAGTCAAATTCTGACCAACGAAAATATTTTTGTGATGGATGCCGAGCGTGCCAGTCATCAGGATATCCGTCCGCTTAAAATTGTGATACTCAATTTAATGCCCACCAAAATTACCACCGAAACCCAGCTCCTCCGTTTATTGGGAAACACCCCTTTGCAAATCGAGGTAACCTTGTTGCAAACCAAAACCCACGAGAGCAAAAACACGTCCTCCGAACATTTAGGCTCTTTCTACTGTTATTTTGAGGATATCCAAGACCAGCGCTTTGATGGTCTGATTATCACCGGAGCACCGATCGAAACCCTGGAATTTGAAGATGTCGATTACTGGGAAGAGCTGACTAAAATTATGGTGTGGAGCAAAAGCAATGTCTTTTCGACCCTCCATATCTGCTGGGGTGCCCAGGCCGGACTTTATTATCACTATCAGATTCAAAAGCATCTATTACCGGATAAAGCCTTTGGTGTTTTTGAGCACCACCTGGAGCACCGTTATATTAAACTCTTCCGCGGCTTTGATGACAGCTTCTATGTTCCCCATTCCCGGCATACCGGGATTCATCGGGAGCCGATTGATGCCCATCCGGAGCTGCAAGTAATGGCCTCGTCTAGTGAATCGGGGGTTTATATCGTCATGGCTCAAAACGGTCGCCAAATTTTTGTCACCGGCCATAGTGAGTATGACCCGGAAACCTTAAAAGGTGAATATGACCGCGATATTTCCCAGGGCAAGCCAATCAATGTTCCCCTCAACTATTACCCTAACGATGATCCCAGCCAGCCCCCAGTGGTACGCTGGCGTGGCCACGCCAATCTGCTTTTTAGCAACTGGCTAAATTACTACGTTTATCAGGAAACACCCTATGAATTGGATCAAACGACCTTTTAATCCCCATTTTCAGCCACTCTTTTAATACTGAATTGTCGTTATATAGTGCAAAATATCGTGGATTATCGCAGCAATTAGAGTAAAAATGGGGTACAGAATCCCCTTAGGTGGGGTACAAAAAAACGAGTGAATCGGATAATTATTAAACAGCATTCTATTATAAAAATGGTATTTATGACTTTGGTTATATGCCATTTTTTATTGCTCATTTGACAAAAACAAAAAAGGCACTCCGAAAGGAACACCTCATTGTTTTCATTAAAATCACTCTTGAAAGATAATCGAATTCATGATATACTATTTTTACAAAAGTGGTACTAAGTTGTACCCCTTGCGAGTCGAATTGATAGAACAAATAAACCGTCCTAGTTTCTCAGGCTAAGGGGCGGTTTATTTATTGTCTTTTCGAGTAATCGTATAGACAAGGCTTATCAAAGCTATTACAAATAATCCGATTTGAATCAGATTTTCATATGTAACATACTGCATAAGCATCCTCCCCCTTTCTCAAGGGGCAACCGTTCCCACTGATAAATATTATATCATATTCTTAACAGTGAATAAACACATACTAATTAATTTCATATTAAACCCACTAAAAAAGAAGCAAACCGCAATGGCCTGCTTCTTTTTCTTTACTTATTTATTTCTGAACAAAGGCATTAAAGGTTGACCCGCTTTGAGAAAAGCTATCACTGCTGAATCCGAAGGAAAAGCCGCTTTTAATTTCCTTGGTCAGCTCCCAAAAATAGATGGTCTGATCCTTTTCACTTAAGAGTATCGCGTTCTCATAATGGATCTTTATTTTGCCGGTCGGGTGTTTAGCATCCAGTAATTCCTGATCCACCGCAATATCTGTTTCTCCACCAATTTTGTGAAGGATTCCAACCTCTTCATATTGTCTGCCAATACTGGCAATGATTCCATTTTTGTCCATTGATCAACGACTCCTCACCGCTTTATTTAACCACAAATTCTGTCACCGTATCCGGTTCTTCGCGGTCATCAATATAGATTTCCACCGCGTAATTGCCCGGTGTCGTGACCAGTTCGGCCGGAAGTATTCCCCATAGCGGGGCGTCGCTGACATCGCCGTTATTGATTGTTACTGAATCCACTTCCTGTCCTTCTAAATACCAGATAAAGGTAATATCGGTGTTGTCCGGGGCATTATGTAATTCAGCCGCTACATAAACATCGGTATTGACCGGAAATTCGGTAACCTCATCAATGGCCATAGAGCTCTCGTCGACTCCCGTCGTCATCACCGCATTACTGACATTAGCCGTGGTTGCACTGCAGCTGGCGCCCATAAAAAGCACTGCAACCATCATTATGGTTACGGCCACCAGATACCGGGTTAGTTTATTTTTTTTCATGACTTTATCCTCCTGAATAAATATTTTTACTCAAATAGCTGGAATCCTTTTTGCATATCATTTTAGTTGCCTGTTACTAGCGTTTAATAAGTCAATCCTGTAACCGATTTCAGCTGATTCCACGGTCAACTCCCGTCTTTTTAATCCCCGCGTCCCCTTAACCCTCCTTTTTACAAAAAGCTTTGAGCGTCTTTCGTTCCAACCTATTTTCGTAACTATTTTACCACATTTTCCAAGAAATAAACATATCCTTGCCGACTTATGACAAACTAAAAAACTCAAGCGCTAAAATCACTCGAGTTTTTATTATCCTGCTTTTATTATTTATTCCGATTTTTTAAGGCTTTCATCACGTCAAAATAGCGATAGGTAATGGTTTCGATTAGCGCAATGATGTCATCGACCGATTCGATTTCTTCCCGCTTCATAATCAGGGCATCGGCAATCAGCAGCGACAGCCGCCGGGCGCAGTTTCGGCTAAGAGGATTTTTGATCGCATCAAAATCCGGTAGCGGCACGATTCCGCCCACCCGACTGACAATCTGACAGCCAGTGAAGCCACAGACCTCTTTAAGATAGGTTTTTAGCAAATCATCCCGATACTCGGTATACTCGCGATACATCGGCTTAGCGTCCTGATCCCAGCACGCACAGTAAACCCGCTGATATTCATTAACCAGGTCGCGGATGGTGTCCAGGATCTCCTTCCGATAAGCTTTTCGCGATGCTTTGCTGCCTTCTTCATGGTGGAACCAGGCAATATACTGATAAAGCAGATTGCCCAGCAGATAGCCAGTATCAGATGAGGAAGGACCCATAAACGGGTATTCCATATCGATGATTTTCATCTCGCTTTGATCGATCATAATATTAGAGGTATGCAGGTCGCCATGAACCAGGCATTCACTTTTCTTCATGAAAATGCCCCGCAGCTTCAGCAATTCAACCCGCAATTCCCGTTTTTCCCAAAGCAGATCGCTCATCGCCAGATGACTTGGATCCCCCGGCGGCAAGTCTACTTCACCCTCGATAAAGGATTCCCGCAAAAACAGGATCGTTTCCATAATGATCCGCATCTCCGGATTCATAAATTTGCAGGTCAGAGCCTTATGAGCAATTTGATCCAAATAAATCTCCGATGTATAGAAATTTGATTTGGCCAGGAATTCGCCCATCTGTTTAGCAAATTTAGGGAAATGTTTTCCTTTGATCAATTCAAAGCGCATAATCCTAAGCCGTCCACAATCTTCATAAATAAAAAGATTATTGTCGGGATCAAGATGATACATTTCCGGCAGGTAGTCTGGGGTAATCGCCGCTCTCAGTTTGATAATTTCGGACTCAAGCTGGTTGCGTTTGGTCGTTAGGGGTGCCACTTCGCCAAAAAGCTTTAGATAGGGTTTGGCCTGCTTAAGAATGACCGACTTTCCGCTTTCATCCCAAACTCGGTAAATATGGTTGACAAAACCATCTCCGTCGTCCTCGCCACCGCCAATCTCATAAACCTCAAGCCTGGCTCCGACCGGAAAAATCCCGGTGGATGTTTTTATATATTCAATGACTCTACTGGGTGTTAAATCTTTATAGGACATCGGCTACCTCGCGATTTTTTGCATCAATTCGATACTTTTGATTCTATCACGAAGCGTGGTGGAAATAAATGAACTAATTATTTGACTAACGGGAATTTTTTGTGCTAAATCTAGAGGCTTAAGCGATCGTAGTCGTCAAAGGCCTTCTTGCGGGTTAACAGAATCGAGAAGTGAATCCCGAAATAACGGGAGATCAAAATCGCACCCATGATCACAATTTGATAAAATATCGCTGTCATTGGCATCGAACCGCCAAGAATCTGACCGGTCATCATCCCTGGCAGGGAGACCAGCCCAATCGTTTCGGTCGAAGCAATAATCGGATTCATGCAGCCAGTAATCGCCTCTTTGTACCAGGGCAGGGTCGATTCCCACTGATTGCCTGACAAGGCCAGCCGATACTGGTACTCTCGTTCATTTTGCTTTAACCCGCTATAAAAGGTATTAATCCCGATAATGTTTCCGCTAAGACTGTTACCTAAGAGCATCCCCATCAGCGGGATATAGTACTGAGCGTCAAAAATATTTGAAAGGCCAATGACAAATTGATTGATAAAGAGAATCATCACCAGATTGGGAAAACCAAACCCAATCACAATCGGCAAAAATTGATTTTTGATCGTCAAGCCACAGGTTTTTACGGTCGATAAAGCGGCCGCCCCAATCATAAAGATAACATAGGCTGAATTAACCCAGAGGTTATTGAATAAGAAGATATACTGCAGAAAAAAGCCTACCAGAACCAACTGAATGGTCATCCGAAAGAGGGCATAGATAATCCGCTTATTGAGTCCAATCCCCAGTTTATAGTTGATAATCGCCATTGGCACAACAAAGATCAGCAGATATAAGGGGGTATAAAAAGGTATTTCCTGAACACCCATTACCAGATCACCTCCCTCAGTCCACGATTTTGATAAACGTCGTCATGGGAAACCACTAAAATGGTTTTGTCGTAGCCGAGTATTAAATCGACCATTTTTGTTTTAAGTTCAAGATCCAAACCGGTGGTAATTTCATCCAGAATCCAGATCTCCCGATCCAGCAGAATGCCGAGAATCAATGCCAGTCGCTGGCGTTCACCGCCGGAAAGGGTTTCGACATTTTTTTCCAGGGTATCTTTTGGCAGCGACATGACATCGAGCCAGTAATTTTTCAAGATATCGGGATTATAGCTTAAATGCCGGTTTGCCTCAAACTTAAATACGCCTTCAAACACATCTCTGACGATTCCCTTGGGGATATCGGTATCCTGACTGACATAGGAAATTTTGCTGCGAATCTGGTTCACCGTTTCCCCCGTCAATGTGATCCCATCAACTAGAATTTCACCGCGATCAGGAACCACAAACCCCAGCAGCATTTTTACCAGACTGGTCTTTCCCCGCCCCGAGGGGGCACAAAAAAGGGTTTTTTCGTTTCGCTCAATTTTTAAATTAAAGTCTGAAAAAATAGTTTGTTGCTGATAGTTTAACTGAATATTTGAAAATTCAAGATACGCCATTTTTCACCTCGTGTTTAAACTGTGTTACAATCAGGTTGATAACCTTATCGCCAGGACACTTGCGGTTTTTTTCGGGGTACGGTTCTTTGATATTTAACATCGGGATATCCTATCACCAGACAGGCGATTACCTCTTTGCTTTCATCAATATCCAAAAAGGCTTTGATTTTGGGATTGCCATAGGCTGCCCTTACAAAGAAACCACTGTAAAACATTCCCAATCCCTGGGCATGGGTCATCAATTCCATCGAGTTGGCCGCTAATCCACCATTTATCGGAGCATCAGAAACCACTAAAATCAAGCCCTTAGCTTTGAAAAAAAGGCTTGTCGGTAATTCCGGATCAGCCAAATAATCTTGATACATTTTGATCCAGCGTTTTGCATAATATTTAAATAATGTGTTTTTGTTTTGTTTATCTTCTAAAATATTTTCTCCCAATTTATTCAGGCCTTCAAGTCCCAGTTCGGTCAGCTTCTGTATCTCATCCTGAACCACAATATATGAAACATTCTGACTATTGCTCCCGGTTGGGGTAAAGCGCCCAGCTTCGATAATCTGTTCAATTTTTTCCTTCTCAATGGCTTGATCTGTAAACTGACGAACCGAACGTCTGAACTTAATATAATTCAGCAGGTTATCCGCTGTGATATCAAAGCTGTCAGCCTGATATTCTTTAACCTCTGCCATACTATAATCGCTTATACTCACCGCATTAACCGGGCAGATGGCAATGCAGTGTCCGCACTTTATGCATGTTCGATTGAGTGGTGCAGCCTTGTCCTCTTTTAAAACTATATCATTGGGGAAACAATCCTCAACACATGCGCCACAGCCAATACATTTTTCCTGATCAACTTTAATCATTTTTTCTTCCTTTCAATATCAAGTGAAATTTAAAGTCAGCCTAATTACCAGTGATAAAGAAATACAGTAATACAATGACCCCTAATGCGATCCGATACCAGCCAAAGACCTTAAAGTCGTGCTTTTTAATATAACTCATTAAAAACTTAATCGCAAATACCGAGGTAATAAAAGCGGATACCATCCCAACTAATAAAATAACCGCTTCCCAGAGGGTAAAGACGAGGCCAAATTTAAGCAGTTTTAAGAGACTTGCCCCAAACATAACTGGGATCGCCAGAAAAAACGTAAACTCTGCTGCCACCGTTCGGGTGGTTCCAACAATCATACCGCCAATGATTGTCGCTCCGGATCGTGATGTTCCGGGAATTAGCGCTAAAACTTGAAAGACGCCAATCATTAATGCTGTTTTATAGGTGATTTGAGAAAGTTTTTTCGTTTCCGGCTTTCTATTCTTATTGTAATTTTCAACCAGGATAAAGAGCACCCCATAAAATATTAACATCAATGCAACTGTTTGATAATTATAAAACACTGCATTAATGATATCGTCGAATGCCAGACCAATAATCGCTGCTGGAATACACGCTACCAGAATTTTCCCCCATAGCGTGACGATATTTTTCTTAATTATAATTTTTTTGTTTCGAAATGTAAATGGCAACAATTTATGCCAATAGATATAGACAACTGCCAGAATTGCCCCTAATTGAATGACCACCAGGAACATCTCCATAAACGCTGCTGACACATTTAACTTGATGAATTGATCGACCAAAATCATATGTCCGGTACTGCTAATCGGCAACCACTCGGTGATGCCTTCGACAATCCCCAGAAAGATTACCTTTAAAATCTCTAAAAATCCCATCTTACCCTCTCTTCTTGCCTGTAATTTTAAGTCCTTTTGTTCCGGAATGAGTCACACTCTGATCATACTGACTGAAACAATCTTCAACTCACGTCAATAAGTTTACTTTTTCATGGCCAAAAATTCAATGTTTTTATCGCATTATCCGACAATATCGAAGCTAATCTTAAAAAATTCAAAGAAAAAATATCCGGTGCTGTCAGTCGAAACAACCCCGGACATTTAATCAATTACTAGCTTGGGTCAAAAACCGCTCCGATAAAGATGATCGCTCCGCTTTCGCTGTCCTGAATGGCGTAGAAAAAGGGTCGGTCAAAGTTGAGTTCGAAGTCGTAAGCCGGCATACTGGTGACGCCAACTTCCACGGATGTCACGGCAGCCGCCTCGGTCCCGACCTCATCGACCTCAATAAAGGTTTTATGCTTGACCTCGCTGATATAAATATTCCCCGCCGTACCGTCCTCAGCCAGCCCCGAAAAATCAGCTTTTCCAGCTTCAAAGGCGATTCCCATCCCCAGCTCCGTTAATGGCTGGTTTAATGATTTTTCATATGCCATGGTGAACTTCGGAAGCATCAGGCTGCCCTCCTTTTGTTCAAAAAGACTGATCCATTTTGACCAATTATCGCCATTGAGCTGTTTCTGGAATTCCTCCAGGCTGACCCCTTCATTGGGTAAAAAAAGCATCATTGCAATCTGCTCATCTTCACCGTAGGGAAGCCGTAGCGCCTGAAAATCGGCTGATTTTAAATAGTCAAAGGAACCACTCTGGTACATTGTCGGTACTGTCACAGTCTGCCCATCGGCCAGTTTAAAAGGCTGATCGGTGGTCAGTTCCTTTTCAAAAGGACTGGTCCAGGCGCCCTTAAAATAAACAGCATTAATCAGAAACATGATCGTTTCCGGGTCAATTGGCGGGGTGACAATCTGATCGATGGTTCCCTGGGTTTGATCTTTTACCCATTTGTTAATCACCTCTGCCGATTTGGGATCAGTAAAATCGAGCTTTTTTGCTTCGGCCTGATAGCTATCTTGAACCGTCTCTAAAAAGACTTCCGAAAATTTAAAATCCTCAACCATCCAGATCGAATTGGCAATGTTCAGGTTTACTTCAGGGGCGGCTGTCGTTAAAAAATAAATCAGCGCGCGGTTGTTTTTGTTGAGTTGCTCAACATCAATGCCCTGAATGTTTAGTGCCTTTGCCATCGCCTCGCGGGTCGCTCCGGCGGCGCCATTGTAGGCCATCTCCATTGCCAGCGATACACTCACCGGAGAAATCATCATGTTTTCATTTTCCAAGGCCAGATTTTTATAGAGATTGAATCCGAAATCATTGCTTTTTTCAACCATGTCAGCATCAAAAGCATTAAGTACCTCCGCATCCGGTTTTGATATGTCCGTTTTTTTACAGCCCGCTCCCATCAATAGTAATGCCGCCATACCAAGCACACCGACCAAAACTGCTAGTCTTCGTTTCATATTAATCCCCTTTCATCTTTGTGCAATCTCACTTAATACCCTTTTAATCTCATCCCATTAACTTCACTCCAATTAACTTGATGTCATTTAACTTGATGTCTTAGCGGTCTTAACAGCAAAGCACTTTTATGATTTACAACAGCTCTACTGAAAAAATTCCACCACGCCGGTTTCGATATCATATTTTCCGGAAATAACCTTTACTTGACCTTTGTTAATAAGATCCCTGATCAGTTGACTCTCATTAATTCTGCAAAAACCATGTTCAATGTTTAAATTTTCGCATTTTCCCGCATCTTTTTCGCCTGAAATAGCGGGCATTATTTCATCGAGTATCTTTTGGGTATGACCCCCACCATGACCTTCCATCGCTGCCGCCACTGCCCCACAGTGATTGTGCCCCAATATTAAAACCACCGCTGTTCCCAAATGTCCCACGGCGTATTCAATACTGCCTAATTCAAAATCACCGATCACATTACCAGCGGTGCGAATGACAAAGAGGTCGCCGATTCCAGCCGAAAAAATATGTTCCGGGGGAACCCGGGAATCCGAACAGGTGATCACCACAGCGTAGGGGTTCTGGCCATTTTCGGCCACGATCGTCTTGATCGCCTGGTGGCTATAGCCCTCTTCTTTGGTGCTCAAAAATCTTTGGTTGCCGATAATTAATGCCTGAATTGCTGCTTCGATTCTGTTTTCTTGGTTATTTTTCAATGTCTTACTTTCTTTCTTAGATTTTTTAAATTTCGGTCAGTACCTTTTCAATAAATACACGAGCCACATGCGGATCAAACTGGGTGCCGGCACATTTTCTTATTTCATCTACCGCTTCTGCCACACTCAGCCCCTTCCGATAAGCCCGATCACAGGTCATCGCATCATAGGCATCAGCGACGCCAATAATTCTAGCCTGGATAGATATTTCATTCCCAATCAACTGTTTCGGATAACCTTTTCCATCCCACCGTTCCTGATGCTCCAGCACATATCGTGCCAATTCTGAAAATTCGCTGGAGGAGCTTAAAATCCGATACCCAATCTCCGGATGGCGCTGAATTTTTTTCCATTCATCGGGATCCAGTCCACCGGGCTTATTAAGGATCTTTTCATCAATCCCCATTTTTCCGATATCATGAATTAATCCGGCAGCCTTGACCTGGCTGATGTCATCCTGGTCAAAATTCATTTTCGCGGCAATTTTTTCGCAGATGTCGCTGACTCTTTTCGAGTGCAGCATTTCGCGACTACTTTTTTCATAAAGGGTATTCATAATTAAATCGATGGTCTTGTTCTTGATGCTGGCGCTTTCATAAAGCTTATGCCGATACATATTATCTTCGGCGTTTTTTAACACTTCCTGGATATTTTGATCGCTCCTCGTTTTAGTTTCATAGCCGAAGGAAATCGAGAAATCAATCGCCCCGACCGACTGTTGCTGAGCGGCGCCTCTCATCTGTCTTACCATTTTCGCGGCCTGCATTTCATCGGTCTTCGGCAGCAGAATAACAAACTCATCACCACTGAGCCGGGCTACCACGTCCTGCTCACAACATGCTTCTCGGATTACTCCGGCTACTTTTTTGAGGAGTTCATCTCCCACCGCATGTCCAAATGATTCATTCACCAGCTTTAGTCCATTGACATCGGAAATAACCAGACTCAAGGGCAGGTTATCTTCAGTATCAATGCTGGCTAAAGCCTCTTCGTAATAGCGTCGGTTGAAAACTCCGGTCAGATAATCATGATTACTTAAATAGCGAATCCGTTCCTCGGTTTGCTTTCGTTCAGTAATATCAGAAATAATGACCGCTACCTGTTGGGGCTCGGGCGAATAGGCCACCACTTCAAAATATTTTTCAAACTGCTTAAAATACTTTTCATAGCGTACTGACTCTCTTGTCGCTATTAATTGCGCATATTTTTCAACCAGAAAATCTTTTGAATCCGGCATGATCTCAGTCAGGGTTTTTCCGAGAACTTCCCGACTCTTTAAGTTAGTCAACCGCTCAAAGCTGGCATTCACATACAAAAAGTTACAGTCAAGAGCTTTCCCTGCACCATCGATTAGCAACTCATGGACCGCCAGACCCTGTTCCATTTGGGTTATCAGCCGACGGTTCTTTTCTTCACTGACCTTGAGACTTTCTAGCAGTTGGATGGTTTGCGAATGAGCTTTTTCTAATTCTGCCGTTTTTTCAGCCACCATCAGGGCCAACCGACCCTGTTCATCTTGCTTTTGGCGATTAGCCGCTTTAATTTTTACCATCGCCCTGATCTGTGCTGTAAGCTCCGATTCATCAATCGGTTTGGCCAAAAAAGCTTCCGCTCCCGATTCAAGCGCTAAAATGCGATGTTCCCGATCGCCCTTGATGGCCGTTACAAAGACCACCGGAATTTCTTTTGTCGATTCTTCCGCCTTCAATTTCTGACACACCTCAAATCCATCCATTCCCGGCATCACAATATCGAGCAAAATCACATCCGGATCTTCTTCCCTGGCGATCGCTATTCCCTTGATACCATTAGTGGCAGTGTAAACCTGCGCTTCGGGAAAGGCTTCCCTTATCAGCGCCCGCAGGGTGATCAGATTATCTTGATTATCATCGATTGCTAAAAATTTTAATGATCTATTTTCCATAGAGCACCTCGTGAATTACTTTTAAAAACTCCCGTTCGATAATGGGTTTGGCGATGAAGGCGTCAAACCCCTGACTCAAAATTGCTTCTCGATCCTCGGTCATGGCACTGGCGGTCAATGCAATGACAGGGACATTTTCCAGGCCGGGGAGCCTTTTAATCCTTTCAAAAGCCTCAAGGCCATCAATTCCCGGAAGGGCAATATCCATCAGGATCAAGTCTGGCCGATACTGTTTTGCCAGTTCAATACTCGCTGATCCGTCAGCCGCCTCTAGCACCCTAAAATGATCGCTCAGCAAGGCCTTTACCGTAATCATATTATCGGAGTTGTCTTCGACCGCCAGCACCAGGGGTTTACGCTGATCCGTTCGGGACATAAAGTGCTTGACCTTTTTTTCTCGGGTTTCCGGATAAAGCATCGAAGCGATCGCTTTTTTCAGTTCTTCTCTGTTTACATCCCCTTTCTGGATTAACTGATGAATATTATTTTTTGTCAGATATCTCAGCTCGTCTTTGGTAATATGTTTAGCGGTCAGTATCAGCACCGGTATATGCGCAGTGGCTTCGGCTTCGCGAAGGGTTTTTAGTAATTCAAAGCCATCAACTCCCGGCATCATTAAATCTAGTACCATCGCATCCGGAATAACCGCTGCCATAATTTCCAGGGCTTCTCTGGCATCTCTGGCCACTTTTATGGTATAGCCGCTTTCGGCTAACAGATCTGTGATCTGAATCACTGCCGGTTCACTATCTTCAACCATCAACAAGGTTTTAGTTGATCGCTCCTCCGCTATTTTGGTGGTCTGGACCGATGCTTTCACGGACAATTTCGGCATGTTTGCTTTTGCCACTGCTTTTTCCGCCTGTATAAATGCTTCCTGCTCTGCTTCCTCGGCTTGGTCAATTATTCTATTTTCTGGCACATAATTAATCGGTAGAGCAAGGATAAATTCAGAACCCTGGTTGACCACACTTTTTACTGTGATTGTCCCACCCAGGAGGTTGGCGTATTTTTTGGCAATCGCCAGACCCAGTCCGGTTCCGCCAAATTTGCGCGAGGTGCTGCCATCTGCCTGTCTGAATTCATCAAAAATAAATGGTAGATAGTTTTCATCGATCCCGATCCCGGTATCCTTAACGCGAATTTCGATTACTTGGCCCTGCTGACCAACGAAGAGCTCAACCTTACCTTTTTCGGTAAATTTAACCGCATTGCCAGCCAGATTTTCGAGAATATGACGGCACCTGTCGCGGTCACTGTTGATATAAACAGCGGTGTCCTTTGCCCCATTGATGCACATGACACTTTTTTCATTGGCCTGGGGAGCCAGCATTTCAACGACCTCATTGATCAACTGGTTAATATTAAAGGTGGTAATCTCAATTTCTTCGCGGCCGGCCTCGATCCGTGATATGTCCAGGATATCATTAATCAAAGCCAGCAGATTTTTGCCATTGCGTTCGATAACCTCCAAATAGCTGTATTCTTCTGCTGCTATTTCATTCTTAAGCCGGCGGTTTAAAATCCCCGAAAGGGCAATCACTGAATTAAGCGGGGTTCGCAATTCATGACTCATATTGGATAAAAAATTGGTTTTAAGCTGATTACTATTATTGAGCTCTTTTTTCTGCATTTCCAGTTCAATATTCTGATGGATCAGTTCGACTGACTGTTCTTCCATTTCGTTCTTTTGGGCATCCAGTTCGCGGTTCTGTTGCTCCAATTTCTCCGAAAACGCTTTAATGGTGCGATAGGCCAAAATTCCTTCAATTCGGGCACTCATGGTGCTGATGGTTTTTTCAATAAAATCAATCGCTTTTTGACTATATTTGCCAATCGCCGCCAGCGATATCACCGCAACGACTGCATTGCCAAAAACAAACGGGATGGTAATGATCTCACGAGGAATAAATTTTCCACTGACCGTATAAAAGGCAAACCGCGAATCCTCGGGAATATCTTTGATATGGGTATACCAGCCACTAGCGATCGATGCTCCAAATTCCCCTTCTAAGGTATCCTCGCCAAATGCTGCTCTGCCCTTTTCACCCAGACCGATCGATTCAAAATGTTCAAACTGATGGTTATCGCTATTTAACAGATACACAGCCGCAACCTGGGAGTCGGTGTAACGGGAAAGGGTATTGAGGGTCTTTCTAAAAAATTTTCTGGCATCATCTTCTCCCAGCATAATCTTGGTAAAATTGCCCGTTCGTTCGTTGATCTCCATATTTTTCTGAATATCATCAGCCAGCGCATTAAAGGATTCCGATAAGATCCCAAATTCATTGCAGTAACGATAGTTGCTTCTGGCATGATAATTGCCGTTTTGAAATTCATTGGTTACACGGGTGAGCTCATTTAAAGGTTCTCTGGTATTTCTAAAGATGATATAGCTGACCAACATCGATAAGCCAATAATAAAGATGACCAGCAGGAACAATTGCCTTGTTATTTTTGCATACAAGTCGTTTGAGTCCTGATATAATTCATTAGCCTTGTTATCAGCATAGGTTTTCACAATTGTCATTTTTTCATTTAAGGCATCCCGATAAATGCCGACCTTTTCGCCTGGTAGCAAATCTTTTTTTGCGGCTTCCAGATCCCCAGCCAGGGTGCTTGCGACAATATCAGATCGGGCAGTTTCCCAGTTGATATAGGCTCGATAGGCCGCATCAACATCCTGTCTTGGGCCTAGGTATTGATCGCGCAAGGCATCAAATTGAACCTGGATCTCGGCATCGTATTGATCCATCAGTTCAATCGCGTTTTCCCGGTCTTGCTGGGTATTGGCCAGCATCAGATCTCTTACCCCCACCCGCATCCCGACAATTGCAGCATCCAGCCGGTAAATTGTTTTCGTTACCTGAAAGGGGTGGTTATACATCGATTCAGCCTGCTTGACGATGGTATTGGTTTGTACATAACTAATGATCCCCAATAAAATGACGAAAAATAGAATGCTCGAAAAGCCAATAATAAGCTGTGTTTTTACCTTTAAATTCTTTATGTTCATCTTTTCTCCCTGAACCATTTATCTGAAGTGTCACCATTTCGGTTCATATCGTATCTTCTTTATTGATCTTTAATCTTAACACATCAGTTAAGCGGATCAGCTTAAAGCACCAGATTAGCACCCACTATCAATTGATCTGAAAAACAGGAGCGCTTGCTGATAGCATCTTTAAATTCTGATCGTTTCCCATGAATAACGACTCGGCCTCACCGGTAATGAGAAAGCCCCCCTCAGCCAGCGAACGCTTCAATTTTTTGACGATTGATCGTCTCACCGGCGTTTGGTAGTAAAAAAGGAGGTTACAGCAGAAGATCATATCAAAATCACCATAAATACTATCGGGGGGATTCGTGGAGTGGGCATCTAACAAATCATACTGCGAAAAAACAATCTTTTCTGTTAATCCGGGGACAATCTGATAGGCTGCTCCCATTTTTGAAAAATAACGCTTGATATATTTCATTCGGACATTTGACAAGCTATCCTCATCATAAACACCAGTTCTGGCGGTGTCAAGCACTTCACTTGAAAGATCGGTGGCAAAAATTCGAAAGCGCATCGGTTTTGACGAAGATATTAACAGCTCTTCCAACAAAATCGCGATCGAATAGGCTTCCTGACCAGTCGAACAGCCAGCTGACCAGACCCTAATTTCGCCATTTTCTGGTTTATGACTAAGCAGCTGTGGTAAAACCAACTGCTCTAATACGGCAAAGGTTAACCCATTCCTGAAAAACTGACTATAACTAATCTGAAACGATCCCACTAAAGACTCTGCTTCATCGCGGTTTTTCTGCAGATATAAAGCGTAGTCCGACGGATTGATAGCAATGGCTGCCATCCGTCGCCGCAGCGTTTTAACAAGAAAGGCTTCATCATAAATGGTTAAATCTTTTTCATAGCGGGCTTTCATAATCCGCATGATCTCAAAAACGGTGTCATCGACCTGTCTTTCCATTGGCTTCCTCGGTATCTATTTATTATCCCTACTGTGTTGCTTGCTAATGAACCATTTCCGTATGAACCACTTCAACCAGCATTCTTGCTACCAGCGGATCAAAATGGCTTCCGGCACAGCGTTTGATTTCGGCAATCGCCTCATTTTGAGCCAAACCTTTGCGATAGGTTCGGTCACTCGTCATCGCATCAAAGGAATCTGCCACCGCCACAATTCTTCCTTGTAGTGAAATCTCTTCGCCTTTTAAGCCCTTGGGATAGCCTTGGCCATCCCAGCGCTCATGGTGTTCTAAAATACAATTGGCCATTTCCGAAAATTCATTCACTGAACTGAGAATCCGATAGCCGATTTCCGGGTGCCGCTTTATTTCACTCCATTCCTCATCACAGAGAGCTCCGGGTTTGTTCAGAATCTTTTCATCAATTCCCATTTTTCCGATATCGTGGATCAGTCCGGCGGTTCGAATCTGATTGATCTCATCTTGATCAAGCTTCATCCTGATGCCAATTTTTTCACAGATTTGACCGACCCGGTTAGAATGCATCATTTCCCGATTGCTCTTTTCATAAAGGGTGTTCATAATCAGTTCAATGGTTTTGCTACGCATGCTGGCACTTTCATAGAGCTTATGACGATACATATCATCCTCAGCATTTTTAAGGACTTGCTGGATACTCTCTTCTTTCCTGGTTTTTGTTCGGTAGCCGAAAGCAATCGAAAGCTTCAGTCCGTATATTTTTTCTTGCGCCGCTAACATTTCCAGTCGTTTGATAATCAGTGCTGCCGTTTCAGCATCGGTTTTAGCTAAAATAATTACAAATTCATCCCCGCCCAGTCTGGCAATCACATCATTTTGTCGGCAACCACGCTTAATAACATTAGCCGCCATCTGCAGCAGTTCATCGCCCACTGCATGACCAAAAGAGTCATTGATCATTTTCAAACCGTTGACATCAGCCATCACCAGGGTCAATGGGTAGTTTTCTTCGGTATCCAATTTGATCAGCACCTCTTCATAAAAACGCCGGTTAAATAAACCGGTCAGGTAATCATGATAGCTCAGATAGCGGATCTCCTCCTCGGTTTTTCTAATCCGGGTAATGTCCTGAATGGTTCCAAAATTGCCGATATGATCTTGACGGTCATCAAATTGGGGAATCATCCGCATATTGATAATCCGCTCTTCACCATCCTGCCTGAGAATCCGGAAAATAAAATCAGCAGTGGATTTTTCTTCCATCACCTTGTTGATGTTTTCTATCACCCCGGGAACCTCATCAGCATGGACAAATGAGAGTAAGCAATCCCTGGTATTTATCTCTTGCTCTGAATCAACCCCAAAAATATTCAGCACTTCTTCAGAGCAATTGATTTTGTCGGTTTTAAAATTAATCTCATAACTGCCCAGATGGGCGAGTTTCTGAGCTTCAACCAGTGCTTTTTCGCTTTTTTTGCGGGCTTCATTTTCTTTTTCCAGCGATTTTAAAAGCTTCAAGGTACGGGCATGGGCAACCTTTAATGCCTCGGTCTGCTTTCTGACCCGGCTATCAAGGCGTATTTTTTCATTGCGCTTGAGAATATTGGCATGTCTGATCTTCTCCATCGCGCGAATTTGAGAAATCAATTCCTGCTCATCAATCGGTTTAGATAAAAATCCTTCTCCGCCGCATTCCAGCGCCAGGATCCGATGTTCCTTATCACCCCGCGAGGCGGTCACAAAAACGACCGGGATATCAGCCAGGTCGGTACTGGCTTTTAATTTTCGACACACATCAAAACCGTCCATCCCTGGCATAATTATATCCACGAAAATAATATCCGGGTCTTCCGCCTCAGCCATCTCAAAGCCGACTTGTCCACTAAAGGCCATCAAAACACTGGCTTCCGGAAAGGCATCCCCGATCAAAGCTTTTAAAACAATCACATTATCGCGGTTATCATCAATCACTAGAATCTTTAATTGTCTCATATCCACAGGTCACCTCGTCCATCATTTTTTCCTTTGCCATCTTTCACTACTGACATTCAACCCTGTTTCTGCCCTTTTCTTTAGCTCGGCTGCGAGCGGCCTGAGCCCGTGAAATCAGGGTTGCCGGCAGTAAGTCTTTGCGATAGGCCGATACTCCAAAACTAGCTGTTAATTTTCCAACGATCTTAAACTCACTTTCTTCAACAATTGTCCTAATCTTTTCAGCCAGCGTTACCGCCCCCGCTTCATCAGTATCCGGAAGAATCACCAAAAATTCTTCACCACTCCATCTGCCGATAAGATCTGTCCCCCGGACATTTTGCTTTAGTATCTCTGCAATTGCTACCAGCAATTCATCTCCGATCGGATTTCCGTAGGACTCATTAATATTTCTCAGTGAATCGATATCTACCAGGATGATTGAAAAAGGAGCCTTGGTACGCTCAGAACGTTCGAGTTCTGATTGCAGAAATTCATCGAGTTTAGGCCGATTAAAGACCTGGGTCAATTTATCCTTGATTGACAATTGTATGATCTGTGCTTCCAATTCTTTGATTGCGGTAATGTCCCGGATCACGCTGAGGATATGGGGTTTTCCCTCAATGTTAATCGCTTGGGCTGACACCAGACCGACAAACATTTCGTCATTGACATCGTTGACCGTAATCTCCATATTTTCGCAGACCCCATTTTGTTTTAACTGTGCGACTAACTGTTCTCTTTTATCCAACTCAAAATATAAATCATGAATATTCATTGACTCATCAAAAATCGTCTTCCCACGGGTCTTTATCAACTTTAAAAAGGCCCGGTTATAGGCCAATAATTTTCCATCCTCCATGGTGGTGATGATGGTTGGGTCTGGAAATAAATCAAAGATCATTTCAAAGTGTTTTTTGCAGGCACCTCGGATTCCCCGTACCAGCCCATTGAGTTCAATAAAGTCAGGATCATCCCGGTACTTTTCTATCACACCATCATCCGGTTTTTCTTCCGCAACGATATTTTTCAGATAGACAATCAATTCTTTGATTTCGGTATTTAACATATTTTTACCTGCATCACTTTCTCATTCATTATCGACGTATTACTGTAAGCCGCCAGCTACTTCTTTTTTTAAATCATGACATAATAGTAAGAGTCCAACAGGTAGTTCAGTTCATACTTTACCGTCATCTTCCATAGATTTTTCTTCACCTTTTTGATTGACGCTTCGCCTTTTTCATATTGATCCAGAAGTTTTAAGAAATACTTCTTTTCACTGGGTAAGGCCATCGTTCTAAAATACCCCCAAATGTGCTGGGCGACATTGATCGAGTTGCCAATGGTGGTTTCTTTCAAGAAGGCGGTTTCAACGAGATTATAAAAATCGATGCAGGGGTAGCTGTCTTTATTGTTTAGCAGTTTTCGGATCTCCAGATAGTCAAGTGGCGATCTTTCCAGTACAGCATACTTATACTTGCTCCACTCATGCTCCAGTTGATTGATTTCTTTTTTTGCGGTGGTACAGTTAATGCATTTAATCGCTGACAGATTCTTATCCTTAACTTCCAGCATGATGTCGAGATCGCGGCTCTTTAATTCTTCATAAAATGACATAAATTCGGTGATTCTGATCGTTTTCGAATGAGAACCCGGTTTTTTTTCTGGATGCTGTTGGGAATAATGAATCTTCTGCTTGCCATCCTGACTTTTCCAGGTGTGTTTACAGGCATCAATCCAATACGTATCGGGATGATTTTCCTCACAGGGATTGACCTGGTGATGAAGATTGTCAAAGACAACCGGAATGTCCAGAGCCTTCCCGATGATCAGAACCTCGCTAATGGTGTAGGATTTATCATCATTTTCAATGACCAACCGTTTCTTAACAGCTTCACCCAAACCCTGATAATGACTTAAAAATCTTTTAATCGCCTGTTTTTTATCATTGTAAACCCCTCCGACGTGGAGGATAATCTTATTTTCTGAACCCAGTAAAAGGCTGTCCATGATCCGGGCATGATAATTAAGGTCGGCGATGGCGTTAGCCACGATATGTTCATCAGCTGAATTTAAAACGGTGTACTGTCCCGGATGCATCGAAACCCGCATCCCGCTTTTGGCAATTTTTTTGCCGATCTTTTTCAACTGCTTTTCAAATATTTCCCACCAGATGATCCGGTTAACAGGATTTGAACCAAAAGGGATCAGTGATGAGCTGATTCGAAACAATAAAACCCGATTAGCAATGTTGTAGTCAACCATATTTTCGAGCGCGTTTAAATTATGCCTGATCAATTCAGTCAATTTTTCATCGGAAGCATTTTTTAGTAGGCAGGTTTTCAGTTCAGTATTTGGTACGCCTACCGTTAAACATGCATATCCTATCCTCATAATAACCTTCTTTCCTATCCGTTCCCATCATTTATTCACTTAATATACCTGCTCATCCAAACCCTAAAACAACCACGATCACCCACTCAGATTTGCTGATCCAATACTGCAAGAAGTGGTTTACTGCTGCTATTTTTTATCATTTTTTCATTATATCAGAAATGAATCTGAATATGAAGCAAATTGGGTGTAAAATCACTGAAATCTCGGTTAATTTTTAACTAAAAAAGAGCCTGCATCCAGACTCCTTCAAGCTTGTCCCACAAACCCCGGTGAGATCAATCATTACTTCTTTTTTCTCCACTCCATAATAATCGACTAGTCTATCCTTTTTTCGAATATTCAATACGTTTCGCCGAGAACCCTTTCCACAAATATCTGTGTCACTTCCGGATCAAACTGCGTTCCGGCATGCTTTTTCAACTCGCGAACCGCTTCTGCTTGGGTCAGTCCTTTGCGGTAGGTGCGATCACAGGTCATCGCATCATAGGCATCTGCGACCCCAATAATCCGAGCCTGAATGGATATTTCTTCTCTTGCCAACTTCTTCGGGTAACCTTTTCCATCCCATCGCTCATGATGTTGATAGACATATTTGGACATTTCTGAAAATTCATTGGAAGAGCTGAGAATTCGATAACCAATCTCGGGATGGCGCTGCATCTCCTGCCACTCCTCAAAGTTTAGATGGCCTACCTTATTAAGGATTTTTTCATCAATTCCCATTTTTCCAATATCATGCATCAGACCGGCGGTACCAATTTGATTGACTTCATCCTTGCTCAGCCGCATCTGGACCGCAATCGATCGGCAGAGCTGGCTGACTCTCCGGGAATGGAGCATCTCCCGGCTACTTTTTTCATAGAGGGTATTCATAATCAGTTCAATGGTTTTATTCTTGATGCTGGCACTTTCATAGAGCTTATGCCGATACATATCATCTTCCGCCCGTTTATAAATATCCTGGATATCCTGATCTTCCATTTCCTTAATTTCATAGCCAAAGGAAATGGAAATCTCAAATGCCTCGATTTTTTCATTGGAGGTTTTTTCTTTCAGATTATTAATTACCTCAACCGCCTCAAAAATATCGGTCTGCGGCAAGATAATAATAAATTCATCGCCGCCCAGCCGGGCAACAACACTGCCCTCGGGAACGGCTTCTGTGATCAGCCGGGCGGCTTTTTTCAAAAGCTCATCACCCATCGCATGTCCAAAAGAATCGTTAATCAGTTTCAAACCATTAACATCCGCCATAATCAGCGTAATCGGCAAATTATCAGGTACGTCCAGTCGCCCCAGTTCTTCTTCATAAAAGCGACGATTATAAAGGCCGGTGAGATAATCATGATAACTTAAATATCGGATTTCCTTTTCTGCCTGCTTGCGCTCAGTGACATCCGAAATAATCACCGCAAATTGTTTGAATCGGGGCGAATAGGCAACCACTTCAAAATATTTATCGAGCTCCTTATCATAGTGATCAAAGTGCGTCGGCTGGCCGGTCATGGCCACCTGGCCATATTTCTTTATCCAGCTTTTGTCCATCTCCGGCTTTATCTCCAGGGCGCGTTTTCCGATAATATCCTGCCGTTTCAGACCAACTAGCTTTTCATAGCTGTCATTGGCATCGAGGTAGCGAAAGTCAACCGGATTCCCCGACAAATCAAAGATAAGCTCATGCACGGCCAAACCCTGGGTCATTTGCGTGATTAACAAGCGGTGTCTTTCTTCGCTGGCTTTTAAAGCGGTTTCCGCCTGATGGCGTTCGGTAAAATCAACCAGCATATAGCTAACCAGATTACGTTTAGGATCAAAATTATTTTTATTGACATACAACCATCGAATATCTTCGCCAATCTTTATTTTTACCGGTTTTCGTTTATGATCGCCCTGATCAAGAATTTTTAGGATGTCTGAAACACTTTCTGTTTTTCCATCAAAAAAAAGATTTGCAATGGGATTCATGCTAATAATTTCATGGTCGGGATTCGTCAAAAAGGCCACCTCCCCAAGATTCCAAAAGGTTTGTTTCCAACGATTGATTTGCAGCTCAAACAGATCGTTTCTTACCTCATTTAGGCCGATCATGGCTAAGATAACCAGAATCACTACCGGGGTAGGGTCAATATACGTGTCAAAACCCATTAGAATTACCAGCATCGCAAGCCAGGATATTTGAATTGATCCAAGAAAAAACCGATAGCTCTTTATCAGACTGGCGGACTGGGATTTTTTAATGGCTTTAATCAGTGCTATCGTAGTCGATACTAAAAAAACGCCATAATAGCCCAGAATCAGAAAATAGCCAATGTTTTTTGAGGTACTGGCCACAGAAAAGCCGTTAACCTGTATCAACTCGACCCAGTTGAAGGTTAGCTGATGAAGCGGATTGGTGATATAAAGGAGCCACAGGATACTGGAAACGGCTACTGAAAAGGCCTTTTGCCGATATGAAATTTTCTTTTTGACAAATTGCGCAACAAAAAATATTCCAAATGTCGGAATAAAGATTACCCCCAGGTTAGCAAGGTTCCGAGCAAAAATCATCATTTCGATATTCAAAGAATTAAGCGAAAGAAAATAACCAAATGCATAAATGGCCGCAGCAAACATCAGTGCCGAAAAATAATTAAACTCCCCACCAACTTTTTGTTTTAAGAGTTTAAGCCCTGTAAAAATATAAATAATAGCGATAATCGGCAATGCATATACAATTAAATTCAACAACACATTTTGAAGATTCATACCCTTCCTCATTCCGGAGAGCAACCGGCAAAATTATGGCCACTCACCGTTCAACCCATACAAAGACAGATCTAATTATTTTTGGCTAAGTACTGATCATACTACACTAAGGTTAAATAATCCTTTCGCTAGCCTGATATCTGATATCATCAATATCGAAATTTTCCCGGGACGGATTATTGTTCATCCAGGAATTTGATGTGTACATGGGTGGCATCACAAAAGGGCTTATTAACAGATTTGCCACAGCGACATAAGACAAATCGATTTCGTCTTTCGTAGATAGTCCCATCCGCCGCTTGCAAGGGAATCCCGCCTTTAACAAAAATGCCACAGCTCACCCCCCGCTCAGGATCCTGGAGAATGACAATCTCCGGTTCATAATTGGGTTCGATAGCGCTACCCTTCTTGTCGATTGCAACCAGGCGACCGGCCGGACATTCACTGGCTGCTTTAATGGCTTCTTCTTTGAGTCTCGGATCACTTGATTGTTTGATCAGCTGCCAGGCGGTTCCATCGTTGCGGTGACAGAATCTGGCAAAGGCACAGCGATGATCATCCATCATATCCAGATCTGCTCCAATTAGAAACTCTGCCCGATCAACAAAAACAACTTTTGAGGCCATCTCATCACCATGAAAATCGCATTTTGAATGGGTGCCATCACAAAACGGCGGATTCTTAGACTTTCCGCACCGACATAAGGTATAGGTCTTCGCCTGGGGCAGATTCCGTCCTTCCCGGTAGACATAATCTTTTCCCCGTGAAGTGATTATCTTCTCAGACAGTTTGATATTCCCGGAAACGACATAGGGTCCGGCTTTTACAATTTTTATTTTTCCAGTTATTTCTTTTTCCATCGATAAATCTCCGCATTTAATAATGAATATCGAGTTGTTTTAAAGGACTGTTCTCCTCGATCAAACCTTCCATTCAAGAATTTTATTTAAAAAAGCTTGTAACTCCTCGGTTTGAGGATGCTTGAATATCTGGGAACTATTGCCGCTTTCGACTATTCTATTTTGCGCCAAAAAAATCACCTTTTCACAGGCATTTTTAGCAAAACCCATCTCATGGGTTACAATTATGGTTTTTAATCCATCATTTTGAAGCTCCCCCAGCATATTCAATACTTCGGCCGTATACTCCGGATCCAGTGCCGAAGTCGGCTCATCCAGTAGCAAGAGCCAGGGCTTTACCGCCACCGCCCTGGCGATAGCAATCCGTTGCTGCTGACCACCAGAAAGCTGAAAGGGGTACTTGTTTTTTTCATCTGTTAGTCCAAAGCGTTCAAAAAGCTTACTGCTGACCGCGACGGCCTCAGTTTTTCCCATTCCAAAGGCGTGGATCAAAGGCAATAGCATGTTCTCGATGGCGGTGAGATGCTCAAACAATCCTTTGGACTGAAAAACAAAACCAATGTTTCGACGATAGTTATGGAGATATCTTTTGCTGAATTCAATGGTCTCCCCATCAATTTTCAAGGCTCCTGAATCTGGCGTCAGAAGCCCTCCGATAATCCGCAACAAGGTCGATTTCCCCCCGCCCGATGGTCCAATAATGGCAATCGAATGAATATCAAAGGAACCACTGACATCCTTTAAGACCAGTTCATCCTGAAAGGTTTTACTGATATTGATTAACTCGATATTCATGGTTGTACCGCCTTTCCAGTCCGCCTGAAAGCAACGAAACACTGAAGGTCAGAATAAAGTATAAGACCCCGACAAAGAGATAGTTTTCAAACATTCTAAAATTATCAGCAGAAATTTCCTGAACCGTTTGGGTCAGTTCGATAACCGCAATCACCGATAATAATGATGAATCCTTAATAATTGAAGCAAACTGACCCGCTAAAGCCGGCAGAATCCGCGCCATCAAGATCGGAAAGGTCACCAGTTGCAGGGTTTTTGCCGGCGTCAAGCCAATCGACTTGGCCACCTCGTATTGCTGACGATCAATGCTGGCCAGCCCCCCGCGGATGATTTCCGAAATATAGGCTCCTTCAAAAATCGATAAGATCAGCACCCCGGCCAGATAACGGTTATTGACACCCCAGGCAGTACCGATGATGTAGTAGAAAAAATAAATCTGGACCAGCAAGGGGGTTCCCCGAATAATCTGAACATAAGCCTTGCAAAAATAACTAATTACTAAGATCCGGGAATTTTGACCAAGAGCACTGAGCGAACCGAGCGCCAGACTGACAATCAAGCTGGCCACTGAAATAGTCACGGTCATCCAAAATCCTTCCCAAAGCCGATAACGGTATTGATATAAGGTTGAAAAGTCCAGCTTTAGATTAATGGCATTGACCGAAAACCAGAGAAAACCAATCAGGATAATGGCTACAAAAATAGCACTGGCAATTTTTTTTGATCGGGAAGGCTCTTTACTCAATGTTTGTTTCATCGATCAGCCTAATTAAAAAACCACGGAAAGCCAAGGGCATCAAAGGTTTCTTTTTCTTCCTTCAGGTATTTTTCAGTCAATTCAGCAAAGCCACCCTGCGCTTTAAATTCTCCGATAAAGCTGTCAATCTCTGCTAGCAACTCTTGATTGTCTTTATTTACTGCCATTCCCCAGCTTTCACTGTCCTGAAAAGGAATCAGGATCGCTTCGGTGGTATCGGGATTGGCTTGATTTTGTCGGTAAATCGTCAGCTGATCATAGATAAAGGCATCGGCTTTTCCTTGAGTTACCTCAGTGACACAGGCGTTTTCTGACGACAGTGCATTAACCGTGGCCTGACTTAAATTTTTTGTAGCATAGATATTCCCGGTCGTTCCCTTTTTGACATCGACTATTTTTCCCGCTTGATTCAAATCCTCGACCTGCTTGATATTGGCGTTTTTATTAACCAGTAATCCCAGATAAGAACGGGCATAAGGCACTGAAAAATCGACAACTTCTTGTCGTTCCTCGGTAATCGTCATCGATGAAATCACGACATCGACTTTGCCGGTCTGAAGTGATGGAATCAATCCATCCCAATTGGTATTTTCAATCTCAACCGGCCGACCCAGGTACTCTCCCAGGGCATAAGCCAAATCAACACTGACCCCACTGGGATTACCCTGATCATCCTTGGTTTCGAAGGGTGGATAAGCCAGTTCCATCCCCACAATCAGCGGCTTTTCCGCGCTGATCTGATCCTTACTGTTGCTATTGCAGCCGATCAACAGCATTCCAGCAATAGCCAGCACCATTATAATTAATACACGTTTCTTCATTGTTGATACTCCTTTTTCATAAATCTAATAAAACACGCACAACCAGATACAGGGTGGATCTGCCGAAGTAGCGGCAACACGATGCTGCTGGTGGGGTGGAATCAAAAGCGTATCCCCTTTTTTCAGGATGATCGTCTTGCCATCTGCAAAGGCCAGTTCTGCACTTCCCTGTAGCAGAATCACATACTCAGTTTCTTCCTGATCATACCAGTCCGATTGCTGACCGGTACTGATAATTCGTTCGATTCGAACCCGATCATTCTGAGTCAGAATAGTGATCACTTCATTTTTTATGGGAAAGCCGGGCAGTTCATAAATATTCATGTTTACCTCGCTTTTAGATCATATCATAAAATTGCGTTGAAAAACAGTTCCCTCATAAAAAAAAGATGCGCTTTGCGCATCTCTTTCTTATCTTTGCAGAATCCATTCATGATTAACCCAGCAGGTAATTACTGCCCTGTTTCTTCTTGCATTTCTTTTTTATTTTAGCTGCTGTTTCGGCCAGTTCATAGATACTTTTACTGTGATCGCTGGCTATCCCGGCAATAGAAACCGAGAGGAAGGGGAAGTTTTCCTCGACATCCTTGCGGTCTTTAGAGGTGATATATCCTTTTTTGATATCTTCTTTATTATAGTATTTTACCACTGCATCATTAAATGCATGCATGACACTGATACATAATTGCTCGCTTTTCTTTTTGGGGACTATCGCAATAAAATCATCGCCACCAATGTGACCAATGAAATGTTCCGGCGGAATCCGGGTTTTTAAGATTTCGGCAAACTCCTTTAATACCCGATCGCCATTTTCAAAGCCATAAAGATCATTATAGGCTTTGAAATTATCGAGATCAAAATAGAGAATCGTTTTTTTATCCTTGGCTTTAAGCGCCTTATCCAATTGCTGCTCAATCATCAGATTACCGGGTAACTCTGACAGCGGGTTTAAGTGCTTGGCATAAACAAATTCGATTTCGATCAGTTTTTCCATCAGGTCTTTAACCGTCACCGTTCCCTGAAACTGATCGTCACGGGTCACCACAATAAAGTCATAAATCTTGTCATAATCGCGCTGCATGGCGTTCTTACCGACAACATCAATGGTCGCCAGGCAATCGACATGCATAAAATCGGTATCCATAATATTACGAACCGGTTTATTAGCATAAAGAATATACCCGTATTGTCCACTGATTCGTTTATACAAGGCATTTCGGGTGATCACCCCAATTGGCATCTGGTCTTCGACCACACAAAATCCCGAGAGCGTTTCATTTTCTTTAAACATTTCGTGAACCTGTGAGACGAGGATATCCGGTGGAATTGTTTTATCCAATTTACAGATCGACTCAATGCGGTCATTAAGCACCCGATTATCCAGCAATTTTCTTTTATTGGCATTCTCTTCCATGACGATTTCAACCACATCCTTCGAGATTGAATTTAGAATTCCATTAGGCTTTTGAATAAAATAGCCCTGACCATACTGAACCCCGATTTCGATCAAGGTCAGCAATTCTTCCTTTGTCTCGATCCCTTCGGCAATCAGCGAGGTTTCGGTGTGTTCCGAAAACTCATTTAAACACCTTACTAGGGATTGTTTTGTCATGTCTTTGTCAATATCGCGGATCAGCTTCATATCGAGTTTAATATAGTTGGGGTGAATATCGGAGATCAGATTAAGGCCGGAATAACCGGCGCCGGCATCATCAATGGCAATTCGATAATCCTGCTCCTTATAATTATCAATGGTTTTAATAAAATCGGCCAGGTGATTTATCGCCTCGCTCTCGGTGATTTCAAAGATGATCCGTTTGGGGTCAATCGCAAATTTCTCCAGGTATTCCTTGGTAAACCCTTTTCTAAATTGAACATCCTGCATGATATTGGGGTTGACATTTAAAAACAGTTTAAACTCACTTTCTATTTTAAAGGCCGCCTCAAAGGCCTTTGAACGGCAGAGAAATTCCAGCTCCCAGAGTTTATTAAACATTTGGGCACATTTAAACAGCACATCCGGGGAATGGAGAGCCGAATCTTTTGGGCCGCGGCTAAGCGCTTCGTAACCATGAACCGTGCCATCGAGCAATGATACAATAGGTTGAAAAACAGTCGTGATTTTTTTCTGATAGAGTATTTCTAAGAGCTCCCCTCTCAACCGCTCTTCTTCTTTATTCTGATTGATATCCAAAGACATTCCTCCCGATCGTTGATATCACAAATTATAACCATGATAGCCGGTTATTTATATTAGCAACCTGTTAATTTTTCGTTAAATTTTATCAGACTCGGGTATACAGTATTAACTAAGCCTTTCTATTTACACGATTTAGTGCCACCGAAATGTTTACAGATAGACTTGTAGCTGTTATACTGAAAATAACAGCTTTTCACAAGAGAATGAGAGGTTATCAAAATGTCTGAGACCCTATTGGAATTAAGAAAATTTGTGATCCCGGAAATAATTATTGGTGTCGATGCGCGATTGTTGATTGATCGTTACATCTCACATTTTAATGCAAAAAAACCGATGCTTGTTACCGATAAAGATATCCAACACTTTGAATGGTTCCACGAAACCATTGCCCTGATTCGCCCCCACGTTGAAAATCTTTTCTTTTTTGATGACACAACCCCCAACCCCAAAGATGTTGAGGCGATGCTCGGCGCTAGTCTTTTTTTATCGCTCGGTTGTGACCTGATCATTGCCATTGGCGGCGGTAGCGTGATCGACTGCGCTAAATGCATCAGTATTGTCGCTTCCAATGGCGGCAATGTTTTGGATTACGAGGGCGTTGATGAGGTTCTCATGCCCGGGCCACCGCTGATCTGCATTCCTACCACCGCTGGATCTTCTGCCGATGTTTCCCAGTTCGCGATTATTAAGGACACTTCTGCCAATATCAAACGGGCGATTATCAGCAAAAAAGTAGTGCCAGATCTGGCACTGATCGATCCGGTTCCGCTGATGTCGATGGATCCCTATTTAACCGCCTGTACCGCCATGGATGCCCTGACCCATGCGATTGAAGCCTATGTATCGAGTACCCATTCCGCCCTGACAGACGTTCACGCTCTGGAATCGATCCGGCTGATTAATCAGGTGATTGAAAAATCAGTGCGCCCAGACCGAACCATCGAAACCATGTTTCAGCTAATGCTTGGTTCGCTCCAGGCTGGTTTGGCCTTTTCTAATGCCAGCCTTGGTGCCGTCCACGCCATGTCCCACTCCATGGGCGGTCTTCTGAATTTACCCCATGGCGAGTGTAACAGTATTTTGCTTGAACACATTATCCGCCTTAATTTTGAAACCGTTCCCGATCGCTATCGCGACATCGCCAGACAATTGGATTTATTGGTCGACAATGTCAGTGATGCACTGCTACTTGAGATGATTATTAACCGGATCGTTGCGATGCGGCAAAACGTCAATATTCCGGCCAGCATTAAGATGGACGCGCTTGAAGAAGCCACCGTGGACTATTTGGTGGAGAATGCCCTGAATGATCCCTGTATGGTAACCAACCCCAGGACTTTGACAAAAGAAGAGGTGAGAATTATTTATGGACGAGTATTACAAACCTAAAAACAAAAAAGCGATTACCCGTGAGTCAATTATCGGCCTGGGTGAAAACTCCTTTAAAAAGAATTACTATTCTGAACTCCAGACAAAACTGCTCGATCTGGAACGGATCAACAGCCGCACCCGCGCTTTAATCGCCACCATTCCCGATATTTTGCTGATCAGTAATAACCAAGGCCAGATTACGCCCCTAAACCCTTCTTTAAATAGTGCTTCGTATGCGCTGCTTGAAATCATGCGCAACCAGATTCTGATGTCTGACTTGAAGCAGGTCATTGAACTGGTGATGCACTCGCGGGCTTTGTCTGACTATTATTTTTCGATGCCCTTCCAGGAAGCGCTTCACTATTTTGAAGTTCGGGTTCAAATTTCGACCTTTGATGAGGTCCTGATCATGATTCGGGATATGACCGAACGGGTAATCATGGAAAAGCAACTACGCGATCTGGTCGACAAGGATACCTTAACCAACATTTCCAACCGGCGTTTTTTCGAAGCTGAATTGGAACAGCTCAACAACCGGAGTATTGAGAATTTAACCCTTCTGTTACTCGATATTGATGGCCTCAAGTTTGTCAATGATACCCTGGGGCATTTAATGGGCGACCAGGTGATCGTATCAGCCAGCCAGGTCGTTGTCCGGTGCTTTCAATCGATGGGAATTGTTTCCCGGGTTGGCGGTGATGAATTTGCCGTGATTGTCAAGAAGCAAGAGCCAGAGACCATCGAAGCGGCTCTTGAAAAGATGAATGCCCATTTAAAGTGTCTAAATGAACTGCCGGAGGCAACCTTTAAAATCTCGCTTTCCTACGGCTATTCCCATCACGCTTCCGGTTTGGTCAATGCCAATTTTCTCTTTCAGGAAGCTGACAATAATATGTACCAGAACAAGCTGCTCAAAGAATCCAGTACCCGCAACAATCTCGTAAAAACCCTGATGAAAGCCCTGGAAGTCAAGGATTATATCACTGAAGGTCATACCAGTCGGATGGACACCCTCGCCACCCTGATCGGCCAAGCATTGCGTTTGCCGCAAAATATGATGGATCGCATTCAATTGCTGACTAAATTTCATGATATCGGCAAGGTCGGGGTTCCTGACAGCATCCTGAAAAAACCAGGTGCTTTAACCGCTGATGAGTGGAAGGTGATGAAAACCCACTGTAGCATCGGCGAACGGATTGCCAATGAGTCCTCGGAACTAAAGGATATTTCTCAGCTGATTTTAAAGCATCAGGAAAAATGGGATGGCAGCGGCTATCCATTAGGGCTCGCTGGTGAAGAAATCCCGATTGAGTGCCGAGTTTTAGCAATCGTCGATTCCTATGACGCAATGACCAATGACCGACCTTACCGCGCCGCACTCGCTCCTGAAACAGCAATCAATGAAATTATTGCCTGTTCTGGATCTCAATTTGACCCGGACATGGTGAAAATTTTCTGCCAAGTCATTAAAAAACACCTAAGACCTCAGTAATGAATCATTACTGAGGTCTTAATTTATATGCTTTTGACCCTTATCGGGTTACCTTGGTGGTATAGGTTTTTTCTTCGATAATTACTTTTTCCAGCGCCGCTACCACTTCCGGGTCGTAATGGGTACCGACATTCCGTTTCATTTCATCGAGGGCTTCATTAATACTGATGGCTCCTCGATATTCTTTATCGGTTGTCATATCATCAAAACGCTCACCAACTGCAATAATCCGCGATAATTTGGGTGTTTCTTTACCCTTGAGTCCCTGGGGATAACCGGTGCCGTCCCAACGTTCATGATGACCGAGGACAATATTAGCCAGATCGATGGTATGGTCGAAGGCATTCAAAATCCGATAGCCGACCACCGGGTGCATTTTCATTTCTTTAAAGGTCTCATCAATCACATATTCATTTTTGCTGGCGACCTCTTTATCCAGAGCGACCTTTCCAATATCATGGAGGTAGGCCGCCTTTGATACCTTGTTGACATCAGCTTCCGGTAAATTCATTTTGCGGGCAATTTTTTTGCAAACCTCGCTGGTTCTTCTGGCATGTTCAGCTTCTACCGGCAATTCGCCGTATAACTTATCCAGAATAATATTGAAGGCGTCTTCCTTCTTTTTGCCCCGATTGAGGGTTTTTTTCATATACATGTTGTCTTCTGCGGCGGCAATGATGACTTCAATATTCTCTTCTGGCTGATACTTGGTTGCTACGCCCAGGGAGACATTTCCCTGGATCGATTTTATTTTTTCTTTGCTGAAATTATCTTTGATCCGATCTGATAACTTTTGGGCATCTTTCTTTTCGGTTTGTGGTAGCAGAATCGCGAACTCATCGCCACCCCAGCGGGCGATAATATCATCAGCCCGACAGACCTTTTTAAATATTTCCGAAACCTTTTTAATTAATTCATCACCGGCTTCATGACCAAAGATATCGTTTGTCAGTTTTAGCCCATCGACATCACCAATAATAACTGAAAGGGGGAGATTTCTTTCGGTATCCAGCCGAACCAGTTCTTCTTCAAAAAACCGCCGGTTGTATAACCCGGTTAGGGCATCATGGAAGCTATTGTATTCAATCGCTGCCCGCTTTTCTTTCTTTTCGGTGACGTCTCTGAAGATGACAATTGCCCCGTCGATATGCCCTTCGTCGTCGCTAATCGGAGCAATGCTGTCTTCTAGATGGATCTTGCGGCCATCTCTGGAAACCAGTACCGCATGGCTATCAAATTCTTTCATGGTATTGTCATTAAAGGCTTCGGCAATCGGATCGGGAACGATGCCACCTTCCTTGTCAGCTTCTAAAACAAAAACTAGCGAATAGTGTTTTCCCATCGCTTCCCTGGCCGTCCAGCCAGTCATTTCGGCGGCGGTGGCATTGAGCATCTCAATCCTACCCATGGGATCAACAATCATCACCCCATCACTGATTGACATCAGTGTTTTTAGATATTTTTCACGGTTTTTTTCCGAGACCGAGCGGATATAGGCGCCGACGCCAAACCTGCCATTGAGCAGATCCACGGGAAATTTGGTAGTCTTAAAAACCTTACCGCGCCACAGCATCTCATCGGTAACAAAGGTTTTTGTCGCCAATACTTTCTTATCGGTCTGCCTTTCTTTAATGGCCATCTTTTCTTCTAGAATTTCAAAATCATCCTGTCCAATGATATCCTCTGAGCCAATTCCATAAAAATCTTCCATCGCCAAATTGACAAAGATATAGTTAAACGCATCATCTTTTAGGGAAACTGGGATCTCTTCTGACTCAATGAAGGTCTGAACCAGCTCATTAAAGCGCCGGATTTCCCGTTCTTTTTTTCTTTTTTTACCTTTTTTGAGAATAAAGTACAGCCCCAGCCCAAATACAAAAAGAATAATCAGGATGATTGCAATATTTAGTGCTGTTATTTTCATAATTTTCCTTCTTTAATCATCGGTCAACGCTAACCGACGTGATCGCTTCCTGTTATTTCGGATTTTGTGCAAAGATCGGTATTGCTGAGTTTCTTAGATCGATGAAGCTCACCTTATTCCATTCTATGCGATTTGCCATAGATCTTTTATATCGTATCATTTTCACTGTACTTGTTTATTATAGCAGTTCCACATTATGATCTGTTTAAAGAAATGTATTTTTCTGAACAACTTGTTATTTTAAGATCCTAATTAATCCTAGTATGCCATTTTTAAGCATTGATCGTCAATCAATTTAATAAAATTCAGCAACGTTATTGATAATTTTATTGCTGCTTTCATTTCTCATGATAAAAAAAACAGGTGCCGCTTCTTAACAACACCTGTTTTATATAAAAATCATTGATTTATTCAGTTTTTCGTGATATTATTGATAACATACGCGCAATTAACCCATTTTATTATTTTACAAACAAATGATACCATATATTGCCTGCTTTGTCAATATCCTTTATTTTTTTGTATTACTCCAGAGAGGTAACCCTATGTCGTTTGAATTGATGCTGTTTGATAATTTTCTGATCGAAAAACAGGCCGTTTCGGAAGTGTTATTATGCAATAAAATTACTGAAGACTATTCACTGGCACTGTCCGAAGAACAGGCGCTGGAACTGGTTGAGACCCGCTCCGATTCGTTGAAAAATTATGGCCGAATCGAGTTTGGCAGCGGAATCATTGAAAAAGTCATCCTGACCTTTGCCGACACCCCCTATATCTCGCAATACCGCTATGCCGAATTCTTGAATGAGCTGGTCGAGATATTTTATTATTTCAAGAATGAAACCCTCGATTTAATCAGCGATGATGACCTGATTGGTACGATGAAAAAATATTTTGACGGAGTCTGTCAAGGCTCTTTGGATCAGCTTAAATTTCGGGAGCTGGAGCGGATGGCTAAAAATGTTCGCCTGGGACTAGATCCTGATTATAATGATCTTTATGATACCGAAAAATTAAGAGAAGCTGAGGATGACGATGAATAGTGTAAAAAAAACGACAAAGATTGATGTCGATAAACTAAGTGGCGAGTTTTATTTTCAGTCACTGCTCCAGGAGGCCTATGTCAAGGGTGTGCTTAGCCCTAAAGAATCTGAGCGCGTTCAACTGGAGTGTCTTAAACTGCTAGCCGATTGTACCGAACGATTTACAAAAGGAAAAAGTAGCTCGGTCCGGGTTGAAATCGCCCAGGGGATCATGGCTTCCAACCTCTATACCATCGGCATCCACCTCAAATCACTAGCTGATGTCGACGACGCCCTCTTTCAAATTGAAAATGAATCGATTGAAAATCTCTATGAATATGGCTTACAAGTGCTCAAGCGAAAAATAAAGGTGGCCAGCTATTTTTATAATCGGGTTTGCAAAACCAAGCTCAAAACCCCCAACCAGGCCTACAACATCACCATTGACCAGGGTTTCAAGCCTTTTTTTGAAAACTATGAAATCAATTTTCATGCCCATGAGATCCCCAGCGACATCGACTACCAACTGATCCATCCGGTTACCGATCTGGCCGGAGTTGAGTTTGTCATCAAGTATTTAGAAAATCTGTATTATGAAAACTTGTTTTGTTCGTATTTTGATGCAGACATCATCGATGAAGTGATGAGCGGTTATCATGCCTCCTACCGGAATCTGCTTGATAATATCTGCAAACAGGTTTTTCACAATGCGCTGGGTTGCCAATTACTAAATGTCCCACTGCACCCGCTCGATTTTAGCCTGGCTGATCTTGATGCCCTGGATCAACAATTAAAAAAGCACAGTCAGGCAGAGCTCCAAAGGCAACTAAAAACAGCAGCCCAAGAGCTTATCACCCAGCTCCAACTAACCAATCCGTCCCTGAAAAAATACCTGATCGCCGCTCTCCCGGAGATCGCCACCACTGTTTTCAAAGGGCTGGTTACGCACACCCTTAATAAGGTTTTTGTACCCCGGAATAATCCCAATATTAAACCCATTAGGCACTACAATATGGGCATTAAAATGGATGATGCGGCCTATCGGGAAATGGTCACGGAGTTTTTGTCCTGCCGCTTTTTTAATGATAAGCTGGCTATTATTAAAGAACAGATTAAAACCCTGGCCGATATGGAAGACCTGCTCATTGCCGCTGAACTAAAGGCCGCCGAAGCCGCCATGATCTTTGATCTGCTAGAAGATATTGAACTGGCCGTGCTGACCAAACGTCATCCCCTCCATCCGGCCATCGATGCCATTGATTATTCAGCTTCCGAAGTCCAGATGCAGCAAAATTTGAACGCTTATATGCGCGCGCTGCCCCGCGATCGGTTGGCCAAAATTCTTGGCATGACAACCACCATCGAGGTCGTCTGACTTTAAAAGGGCTTGGTTCCGCTTAACCAGCCATTGGCTTCCCAGTGATTGCGATCGGTGGGGTTCCAATCATTCTTTTTCATCATCTTCCTCATTGCCTTAAACACAATTTTTCTAAATAGCGGAGCGGAGCTGTGCTCAATATTAGCCACAGCTTTCGTGGCTTTTTGGGCCAGTTGTGCCATATCTTTTTCGATTCGGGCACGCTTTTTATCAGTTATGTCACTCCATTTCATGGCCGCCACTGCCTGCTTACTGGCAAAGCGTTTCTTTACCCCCCAGAATTTTAGACTATTCTGCATCGTTTTGGTGGTGTGGGTAAGACCAGCTCCGGCAGTGGTGGCAAAACTGATTCCCACTGTATTAAACATTTTCGGATTAGGGCGATGGCTGAGCCACATAAAACACAAATGATCCAGCAAGGCTTTTAACGAACCGGTAACATCCAGTGCATAAACCGACGAGGTTAAGATCACCAGGTCAGCTTCTTCCAAAGCAGCAACAATGGGCTGGATCTGGTCTGCATGAGGGCAGCTATTTTCCCCCTTTAAGAAGCAGGAAAAACAACCCGTACAAAAATTCGACATGTCTTTGGGTAGATAAAACTCCCTGACCTGAGTTTCTTCCAACTGCGAAATCTTTTCAAGTAGCAAATCCTTACAATGCCAGGTGCTACCATGGCGCATGGTTCCATTGATTACAGTTATCTTCATCTTCTCTTCCAGTCCTCTCATATCCTATCATTCAAAACTCTAGGCCTATACCAAAACAGACCAAACTGCCTTTAAAATCTGACGCATTCGTTTTATTCTACTTTTTTAGTGTATGTTTTGTGAAAATGTTCAACATGCCTGATCATTAAATTTTTAGCTTCCTCCCAATGTTCTTCATTGTTATCATATTTATAAAAAACAAGAAAAATAGGAGCAAAAAATTCCAGCGCCAGAATAGCGGGATCTGCTTCAATAAAGATACCTGCTTTGATCATACCTTCAAACAGCCTGGTCTGGTAGTCAAGACTGCTGTTAAAGGACAGATTTCTGAACAACTGCGAAATCTCCGGACTGCGATACTGTTCTATTGTCAGCATTTTTCTGAGCTGCACATTAATATCATCCCTAAAGTAAAATTCGAAGATGATCAAGCTTAACTCCCGGAATTTATCAATCGTCATGTTTTTATAAAAATTCACGATCCGCTCATCCACTGTAAAGTTTTTGTCTGCTTCGGTAATCTGAAGCTGATAAAAAAACTGATCGCCCCGTTTTGAATAGTTTTCGATGATTCTGTCAAAAATATCCTGCTTATTTTTAAAATGATTATAAAGCGAGCTCTCTTTTATGCCCACCGCTTTAGCAATTTCTCTCACCGATACTGCATCGTAACCCTTACTCGAAAATAGGTTAAGGGCTTCATCCATAATTTTTTCTTTGGTACTCATTTCTTACCGTCACTCTCTCAGACTAATACGTGTTAGTTTTATAATAACTAACGTTCGTTAGTTTGTCAATTTTTATTTTCATTAATCGCAAAAATCTATATTAGATATCGATATCTCCAAAAATATGTTTGCCTTCACCCGAGAATCTGTTCTGTCTCCAAAAATTATTGGTTCCACGCTGGCATTTCTGGTTTTGGTAGTCGTCCTTAACGATATCTGGGGCATAAAAAAAGTGATGGTTCAACCATCACTTTTTTTATTTTTCTGTGTAGTTCCGATTTTTCTAGAATCTCTACCAGAACACTTTAGTTCTTAATAAAACCGGTAGCATTAAATTTAGCGACCAGCACGGCATGATCTTCATCAAAAATATCCACGGTATAGTTGCACAGGCTTCGGCTTGACGAGGTTTCGGTGGCCTTGGCCAAAAGCGTTTTCCCCTTGGCTGGTTTGGAATAGGTGATATTAGCATTGATGCCAATGGTCACTTTTCCACCGGCGTTTGCTGCCGCCGCAAAGGCATAGTCGGCCAAGGTAAAGAGTGCGCCGCCCTGGACGATGCCAACCCCGTTTAGGTGCTTTTCCTCGATCACCATCCTTACTTCTGCATATCCCTGTTCGACCTTTACCAGTTCCAGTCCGACAAGCTTGGCAAACTGATCGTTTTTTATAATCTCAACCATTCCTTTTTCCATCCGATCTCCCTTGTTGATGCAACCCTAATTATGCTTCAAAAAAACCAGGCCATAAAAGGTTTCGGCAAAATTCATTGTCTCCTGACATACGAAGCCGATCTCATTTAGCATCGTCTTCACCTCATCGCTGCCAATCCGGTGATCAATCGGGGGACCTGTCTTGGTTTCCGCTTTCTCCCAATCAATAATGGCCAACTTGCCACCAGGTTTTATAATCCGACTGCTTTCTTCCAGAAACTGGGTTTTATCAACAATTTCATGAATCACATTGACCATTAGTCCAAAACTGACCGTTGCATCGGGAATTATCAGATCCAACTCCTGGGTTTTTACGGTCGCGATATTGTTTAATCCCGCTGCCTTACTACGAAGTTCAAGTTCCGCCAGCATTTCTGGCGAGGTGTCCAACCCGTATACCGTGTTGCTACCAATCAGTGCTGCTGCCGGAATCGTAAAATAACCGATTCCGCAACCGATATCCGCAACACTATCGGTTGCTTTAAGACCTAATTCTTTCAGTATTTCAACTGGCGGCAGGTTTTCCCGGCGCCACTCATTATCGAGCTTTTCTTTGTTTTTTGGGTCAAATTTATGTACCATCATGTTTCTCCTGTTCGCGATCTAAGCTTTCTAGAATAATTCTAATTTGAGTTATTATATCACAAAGACAGGCTGCGATAATAGCAAAATTTACCTGAAAAAACCGACTGCCTTTTAGGACAGTCGGTTTTTAAAGTCGTGATATCCAAATTGTTTCACCATCACGATGGTTTTTTCCTGGGTGAAAGTGGCAATCGCGGGAAGATTCATGCCGTTAAAGTTGTTGGTTTTCACCATCGAATAGATGGCCATGTCGCAAAATACCAAGCGGTCGCCAATTTTTAGTGGCTCATCAAAGGCGTAGTCACCGATAATATCACCGGCCAGGCAGGTCGGTCCACCCAGCCGATAGGTAAAGCGTTTTTGATCCGGCAAGGCGGCCCCAATAATGTTGGGCCGGTAGGGCATTTCCAGCACATCCGGCATATGACAGGCGGCGGAGGTATCGAGGATGGCATTGTGAACACCGTTGTCAACAATATCCAGCACCGTCGCCACCAGAAAGCCCGTGTTAAGGGCTACCGCTTCGCCAGGTTCCAGATAGACCGTTAGCCCATAGCTTTCCTGAATCCGCTTGATACAGGCAATCAGTTTATCAACATCATAATCATCCCGGGTGATGTGATGGCCACCCCCAAAGTTGAGCCATTTCAATTGTGGCAAAAATTCGCCAAACTGGTCTTCCACCGCTTTCAGGGTCTCTTCCAAAGCATCGGCATTCTGCTCGCAGAGGGTATGAAAATGCAGACCACTGATCCCTTCCAGTAGCTCCGGCACAAACTGGGCTCGGGTTACCCCCATCCGTGATCCCGGTGAACAGGGATCGTAAATGGCGTGTTCCTGAGTGGAGCATTCCGGATTGATCCGGATCCCGCATTCCCGACCGGCCAAGCGTGCAAGCTCCTTGTATTTTTGCCACTGGTTAAAGGAGTTAAAAACGATATGGTCACAGAGTGCAACGATTTGCTCAAATTCATCTTCCCGATAGGCGGTCGAAAAGACATGGGTTTCCCCGCCCATTTCTTCATAGCCCAGCCGCGCTTCAAAGAGTCCACTAGCCGTAGTACCAGCCAGGTAGCTGCCGATCAGGGGGTAAAGTGAAAACATCGAGAAAGCCTTTTGCGCCAGCAAAATCTGACAACCGGTGGCTTTTTGAACCCGGTCGAGAATTTTTAAGTTTTTAATCAGCAGGCTTTCATCGACAAGATAGCAAGGCGTCGGTAGCTCCTTAAAGGCGTCTCTTAATTCCATCGGTGCTTGACCCTGCTTAATCAACCAGCTCTGGGTCAAAGCTTTCCTGCCAGGGTAGTCCCCATTTGTTGAGGGCTTCCATAAATGGATCGGGATCAAACTCTTCGATATTGTAAACCCCGGGTTTTTGCCACTGGCCGGTCATTACCAGCATCGCGCCAATCATCGCCGGCACCCCAGTGGTATAAGAAATCGCCTGGGAACCGACCTCTTTGTAGCATTCTTCGTGATCACAGACATTGTAGAGGTAGTAGCTTTTATCCTGACCGTCTTTTTTGCCCTGGAAGATGCAGCCGATATTGGTTTTTCCTTTGGTTCGCGGACCCAGGGTCGAAGGATCTGGTAATACGGCCGCTAAAAACTGCAGTGGCACAATCATTTTGCCATCAAATTCGATTGGCTCAATGGCCGTCATACCGACGTTTTCCAGGCATTTGAGGTGGGTCAGATAGCTTTGTCCAAAGGTCATAAAGAAGCGAATCCGCTTGATCCCCTTAATATTAAGACCCAGTGACTCCAATTCCTCGTGGTGAAGTAAATACATATCTTTGGGGCCAATTTCCGGGAAATTGTAAACCCGCTTGATTTCCATCGGCTCGGTTTCAATCCACTGTCCGTCTTCCCAGTAGCTGCCGTTGGCAGTAACTTCGCGAATATTTATTTCCGGATTAAAGTTGGTCGCAAAGGGATAGCCATGATCGCCGGCATTGGCATCGAGAATATCGATGTAATTGATTTCGTCAAATTGATGCTTCATCGCATAGGCTGAGAAAACGCCAGTCACGCCGGGGTCAAAGCCACTCCCCAGCAGGGCGGTAATCCCGGCTTTTTCAAAGCGTTCCCGGTATTCCCACTGCCATTTATATTCAAACTTAGCGGTATCTTCCGGCTCGTAATTGGCAGTATCGACGTAATGGGTTTTGGTTGCCAGACAGGCGTCCATAATGGTCAAATCCTGATAAGGCAGAGCCAGATTTAACACCACATCCGGAGCGAAGTCTTCAATCAGTGCAATCAGCTCATCGACGTGATCGGCATTGACCTGGGCGGTGGTGATTTTGGTGGCACCGCCATCCAGTTTTGCTTTTAATGCATCGCACTTACTTTTTGTCCGGCTGGCGATACAAATTTCTGAAAAAACCTCGCTGTTTTGACAACATTTATGAATGGCCACACTGGCAACACCGCCGCAACCGATAATTAATGCTTTTCCCATAATTTTTTCCTCCTTAATATTTTAGGTTATCTCTGAACTACCGTACCGACCAATTGTTAATCTGTTGTTCGCCGCGGAATCGGACAGGCGATGCCGTGTCCGCTCCGATGCGTACAACATGATGTAACAATTGTCGGTACTACGTTCTGATTCTATTTTTAAAATTTCTAACTCTATTATGCCATCGCCAATAAGAGTTCCCGTAGCACCTTGCAGGCGACGGCGGTGGAAGCGCCGCTCTGGTCATAGACCGGCGAAAGCTCGTTGATGTCACAGCCGACCAGATTCAGCTGGCTGACTTGTTGGATCGCTTCAAGCAGCTCTAAAAAGCTGACGCCACCAGGTTCCGGGGTACCGGTACCGGGGAAGACCGACGGGTCTAAAACATCCAGATCCAGGGTAAAATAGACCGGCTTGCCCGCTAGTTTTTCGACCACTTCAGCCAAGCCATTAAAACTAAATTTCTGGGTGGTGACGTGATCTTTGCCCCACTGGAACTCACTGCGTTCGCCAGAGCGAATCCCAAATTGATAGATCCGGCCATCGCCAATGATATCCCAGACCCGGTGCAGCACCGTCGCATGGGACAGGGTCACCCCCAGATAATCATCGCGTAAATCGGCATGGGCATCAAAATGAATCACATGGAGATCCGGATATTTCCGAGCCACCGCCCGAACCGCTCCGAGAGTGACCAGATGTTCGCCGCCGATCATCACCGGCAGCTTATTGTCTCTTAATAGCCGGGTGGTATAGCTTTCAATCATATCCAACGCCTTTTGGGTATCGCCAAAGCAAAGCTCCAGATCACCGCCGTCAAAAATAGTCAGATCCTCCAGGTCTTTATCCTGATAGGGGCTATAGGTTTCTAGTCCATAGGATTCTCCCCGCATCGTTTTGCTGGCAAAACGGGTGCCGGGACGAAAGGAGGTGGTGGAGTCAAAGGGCGCGCCAAAAACGACAATGTCCGATTCCCCGTATTCGTTGTCACAACCTAAAAAGGTCTCAATATTTTTATTCAACATCTTTTAACAGTTCCTCCACATAGTTTGGTAGCGCAAAGGCACCAACATGCAATTGGGTATTATAGTAGCGCGTTTTAAAACCCAGCGCATTCCACTTCACGGCCTTTAAGTCCTCAGTCGGATGATATTTTTTCGAGGCAAAGCCGAACAGCCAGTGCCCCGAGGGATAGGTGGGAATATGGGCCTGATAGACCCGGCTGATCGGGAAGGACTCGACAATGCGCTTATGAGCCCGCTGCATGGCCACCGCATCATCCAGATAAAAAGCACTTTCATGCTGATTGACCATGATTCCGTCTTCTTTCAGCGCCTTATAGCAATTACCATAAAACTCTTTGGTAAACAGGCCTTCGCCGGGACCAAAGGGATCGGTGGAATCGACAATGATCAGGTCGTATTCATTTTCGCAGCGGCGAATAAACTTCAGGCCATCCTGATAATGGATGGTCACCCGCTCATCATTAAAGCAGCAGGCCGTTTGAGGCAGATGCTTTTTACAGACCTCCA
The DNA here is from genome assembly GCF_927416815.1 of uncultured Acetobacterium sp. Lineage (NCBI taxonomy): Bacteria > Bacillati > Bacillota > Clostridia > Eubacteriales > Eubacteriaceae > Acetobacterium > uncultured Acetobacterium sp. The sequence continues at coordinate 59,305 of NZ_CAKMJU010000005.1, forward strand.
CCACCAGCTCATCAATTTCGACCAGATCGATGTGTTCCACCAGCGGATAGCGCACCAGCTCGCGGATAGCGCCGCCATCACCGCCGCCGATAATCAACACTTTTTTGGCGGCCGGATGAACGGCCATGGGAATATGCACCATCATCTCATGGTAGATAAACTCGTCTTTTTCGGTCAGCATCATGTAACCATCCAGGGTTAAAAAACGGCCAAATTCTTTGGAATCAAAAATGTCGATCCGCTGAAATTCACTTTGTCCGCAGTAAAGCTGACGATCCACCTGAATGGAAAATTTGACGCTGGGGGTATGTTTTTCTGAAAACCATAATTCCATTTAATCAATCCTCCTTCAGCACATTGAGATATTCGATTTCCATGTCTTCAGGGCCGGTTAAAAAGCAGCCCTTGTCTTTAACATATTCGATGGAATCAAGAATTTCGGCCGTAATCATTTCGCCGGGAGCCAGAATCGGAATCCCTGGCGGATAGCACATCACAAATTCGCTGCAGATCCGGCCGCCGCTTTTTTCCAGCGGCAAAGCTTCCTTTTCGGCATAAAAGGCTTCCTGCGGGGCCACTGCCACCGCCGGGTTAATATATTCATATTGCAGCATCCCGGCCTTGTCTTTTTTATAGATCCGGCGGATTTCGGCCAGCGCCGAGACCAGCCGTTCCAGATTGCGTTGGCTGTCGCCCACGGAAATGTAGGCCAGAATATTACCGACATCGCCGAACTCCACCTGAATGTCGTATTCGTCTCGGAGAATATTGTAAACTTCAATCCCCGCCAGTCCGACGTTCAGGGTATTAATCGACAGCTTGGTGGCATCGAAATCGTAAATCGTATCGCCATTGATCAGCTCTTTTGAATAAGCATAATAGTCCCCGATCTGATTGATTTCATCCCGGGCATATTGGGCCATGGCGGTTACCTTGGCAAAAATTTCCTTGCCGTTCACGGCCAGATTTTTGCGGGAAATATCGAGACTGGAAAGCAGCAGATAGGACCCGCTGGTGGTCTGGGTCAGATTGATGATCTGCCGCACATATCCGGCGTTCATCCCGGCCCCCACCAATAAAAAAGAGCTTTGAGTCAGCGATCCGCCAGATTTATGCATACTGACCGAGGCCATATCGGCTCCCGCGGCCATCCCGCTGATGGGCATATTTTCGCCAAAATAGAAATGGGTGCCATGAGCCTCATCCGCCAGCACCAGCATCCCCGCAGCGTGAGCCAGCTCGGTGATCGCTTTCAAATTGGAACAAACCCCATAGTAGGTGGGATTGTTGACTAAGATCGCTTTGGCATCGGGGTTTTCGCGGATCGCTCTTTCTACCGCTACGCGGGTCATCCCCAGTGAAATCCCGATTTCATGGTTGGTTTCAGGGTTCACATAAACGGGGATGGCGCCCCCCAGAATCATCGCATTGATGACACTGCGGTGGACATTCCGGGGTAGAATAAGCTTCTCGCCTTTTTTACAGGCCGCTAGTACCATCGTCTGAACAGCAGACGTGGTACCGTTAACCATAAAAAAGGCCTGCTTGGCGCCAAAAGCATCCGCCGCCAGTTCCTCGGCCTCTTTGATCACCGAAACCGGATGGCAGAGATTATCCAGCGGCTTCATCGAATTGACATCCAGGGTCATACAACGTTCCCCTAAAAATTCCGTTAATTCCGGATTCCCCTTGCCCCGTTTATGGCCGGGCACATCAAAGGGAACCAGCCGATTTCTCTTAAACTCATTAAGCGCCGCCAATATCGGCATTCGTTCCTGATTTAGTTTTGGCACGTTTTTATTCCTTCCCTAATATGAATACAGCAGCTTAACTGATATAACTTTTCAACGAATTATTGTACTATTGGTATGTAAACAAGGCGATCCGTAGTACCGACAATTGTTACATCATGTTGTCTGCATCAAGGCGGACACGGCGATAGCCTGTCCGAGCTTGCGCGAAGGCAACGAGCCAATCACAAGTTTGCTTGTAGTTGGCGACTGCCCGCGACCAATGCGAAAGGAGCAAAGCGGATTTCGCATTGGTGCAGCAGACAACAGATTAACAATTGATCGGTACGGTATCCCCAGCCAACCCCAAAAGTTATTAATAGACATTACTGCCGCTGAAAATTTCGATCATTTCGCGGCGAAGGTTTTCAGTAATCTGCAGCCGCGTTCGTGGTGGCAGCTCGTAAGCATCGGTATTGAACAGGTAATTTTGGAGGATGATTTCCTTTAGCATCATTTTAGTATGAAAGAGATTGGATTGATAGACGTTTATATCAATGGCATCATATTCTTTTAAGGTCTTGTCATCGATGTAATCCTGAATCGAGGTGATCTTATGATCCATAAAGAGTTTCTTGCCACTGACGTCCCGGGTAAACCCCCGAACCCGATAATCCATGGTAATAATATCCGAATCAAAGCTGCCGATCAGGAAGTCCAGGGTACTGAGGGGAGTAATCTCTCCGCAGGTAGCCACATCAATGTCCACCCGAAAGGTGGCAATGGACGTGTCCGGATGATATTCCGGATAGGTATGAACCGTAACATGGCTTTTATCCAGGTGAGCCACCACCGTATCACCCTGTAAATCGGTCTTTTCAACTGAGTCTTCCCGATATTCTCTTAAAAACGTTTCTTCGGCAATCAAAAAGGTGACACTGGCTCCTTGCGGATCGTAATCCTGTTTGGATACGTTCAAAACCCGGGCGCCGATCATTTCCGTAACATGATATAAAATATTAGTCAAGCGATCCGAGTTATACTGCTCATCAATATAGGCGATATAGTCCCGTTGCTCCCGCTCGCTTTTGGCATAACACACATCATAAATATTAAAGCTTAAAGACTTGGTCAGATTGTTAAAACCATTCAACTTTAATTTATTATCCATTAATCCACCCCATTTCCATTTTTTCGCATTATAATTATGCTGTTCTAATTTAATAAAACAAAAAACTCAAGTGAGCCTTCAGCATCTGCTGTTCATCCACTTGAGTTTATTTCTACTGATTTGTTGTTAACACGAGCGCATGAGCGCGCCGTTTATCGATGATCCCAAATCTAGAAATTAGAGTCTATATAGCAAGAACTTACTTTTACTACTCTTATTGATTGTTTCACAAGTGTGATGTGCAATAACGCACACGGTTTTAAGTAACCAACTTATAAAATTTGAGCTGATACTCAATCAATAAGGCAACGAAAGTTGCCAATCGGCATTTGACCCTGCTGTCCGGATGGCATTTAATTTCTTTATCACCGCGTTAGTCAGATAAAGAAATGGTCAAAAGAATTCTTTCTTGTATTCATAAACCCTGTCTATGAATACGCTAAATAGACATCAATCTATTTTGATCATTCGTCTCGAATTGTACTATAAAAGATTGTGGAAATCAAGAAATATTTGCAAGTTTAACCGCTTTTTAACAGAATCCTTGAACCCTTTAAAGGCTTTTTAGAAATCTCCCAACCTGCTTAAAGAAATTGATCTCAGTGTTTTCAATGCATCCCGGTAATCAAATTGATGGATCTATCTTTCTAAATCAACACCTGCCTCTGCCAGCGTCAATAAAAGCAAGTCTTTATGCTCTTCAAATAGATCATAGGCTTCGGTATCATTTTTCTCAAGCAACTTAATCAGCCGGTTAAGGATCATATCGATTTGAACCCTGTCTGCTTCGTCATGATGTTGATTTTTAGAAGAAAGTCTTTCTTTTGGCAGGACATTAGCAAAACCGCTTATTTCTTCAATAAAATTATTCAACCGTTCTTCAAGCAGATCTTTTTCCGTCCTGTTTCTAACAGCCTGCTCCAGTTCTGCTGCCTGTTCCTGTATTTTCATGGCTCCTAGATTTCCTGCCACACCCTTGATCGAATGGATTTTTTGAATCATGTGCTGGTAATCCTTTTCTGTCGCCTGTTTTAAAATGCCACTTGCATCGACTTGGCATTTTCGGCCAAACTGCTGAATCAACCTCAAATATTGCGAGATATCACCGCCAAGAATTCTTAGCCCACTCTCCACATTCAAGCCATCCACCTGCCGCAGAAATTTTAGCCGGTTCCGTTCTTCCGGCGTTGCCGCCAAGTGTTTTCGCCGGTCTATTGCCGAATCTCCTTGGAGCATCACTTTCTTTTCTGGTTGACTTTTCCTAACCGGTAGCCACTTGATTAAGCATCTGTATAGCATCTCCGGTTCAACTGGTTTGACCAGATGATCATTCATCCCTGCCGCAATGCATTTGCGGCGGTCTTCTTCAAAGGCATTCGCGGTCATCGCCAAAATTGGCACCGCTTCCCAACCCGGTAAGCTTCTGATAAATACAGTTGCCTCGAGCCCATCCATAACCGGCATCTGGACATCCATTAGGATCAAATCAAAATTGTCCTGCGTAATTTTTTGGATCGCTTCCTGGCCATTCCCGGCCATTTGAAGCTTAAATTCAAAGGGTTCCAGTAGCTGCCCAACGATTTCCTGATTAATCTGATTGTCCTCAACAATCAGTATCCTTATCTGCTGATACGATTTCAAACGCTCCTCCAGCTGTTTTATAGAAGAAGGCCTTTTTGATTCCATCTCATTTTCCAGCAACTCCATTAAGGCATCATTCAGGGTTGATGGTGTCATCGGTTTAACTAAAATCCGGCTGATCCCAGCACGCTGAGCTTCTTCATAGGATATTTGATTGCCATATCCGGTGATCAGATAGAGCGTTGGTTTGATTTTCAGTTCCAGCGCTTGCAGCATCAGCGCTGTGTCAATGCCATCCAAACCCGGCATTTTCAAATCGATAAAGACCAATCGATAGGGGTTCATCAGCTGATCAGCTTTGACCACTGCTGCCAGTCCTTCCTTTCCCGAGCTGACCGCCTCACACGGGATTCCAAAATCAGCCAGCATACTGATCATCAGCTCCCGGGCTTCTAGCATATCGTCAATCACTAAAACCCGTACTTCCTTAGAGGACTTAATATTGATTCTATTTTTAGGAAGAGCTGTTGATATTTCAAAGGGCAGCTCAAACCTGAACCGACTGCCCTTGCCTGGCTCACTTTCAACCCCGATATCGCCACCTAAAAACTTGGCCAGACGATAGCTGATCGCCAGCCCCAGACCGGTACCGCCATAAAGACGGGTCATCGATTCGTCGGCCTGAACAAAATCCTGGAACAGGTTTTTTATCTGCTCTTTTGACATACCGATCCCGGTATCACTAACTACAAATCGTAGTCGGATTTGTTTTTGATCCTGCTTAATGACCCGGGCAATGATCTTAATCCGTCCTGTTTGGGTAAACTTGACTGAATTACTCATTAAATTAAGCAAAATCTGACCAAAACGAACCGAATCTCCCCGCAAAACCGTTGGAATATGATCAATATCCACCAGTAAATCGAGATTTTTTTTGGCTGCTTCAGCGCCGATAATATTGCATACCCTGTCGATTTCCCGGGCAGGCTCAAAATCATGGCGATCGATCTGCATTTTTCCGGCTTCAATTTTTGAGAGATCCAGCACATCGTTAATGATCTGCAACAAGTGATGGGCTGCCTCAGTCAATTTATCAATCTGTCCCTCCTGGCGCATGGTTAGCGGATCGCGCTTAATCAGATGGGCAAGACCAATAATTGCATTCATCGGCGTTCGGATTTCATGGCTCATATTTGACAAAAAGGAGCTTTTGGCCTGACTGGCTGCTTCAGCCTCAAGCTTGGCCATCTCCAATTCGGTGGTTCTAGACAAAACCATTTCCTCAAGATGCTTTTGATAGCTCTCCAGCTCTTCTAGATATTTCATCTTCTCGGTCACATCGGCAATGGTTCCCCAACTAGCGATCGGATTGCCCTTCAGATCAAACTCAAACTCCGATCGTTCTTCCACCCAGCGTACTTCACCTCCTGAAAAAATCCGATGCAACACGGTAAAGGGCTGCCCTTGAACCGATTTTTCCAACCATTTTTCGATGATTTTTTGACGGTCATCTGGGTAGACCATATCCAAATACGTTTCGAAAGTTTGTGGTTCTCCTATTGCTACCCCAAAGATACGATAGGTTTCATCGGACCAGGTCAATTTATTCGCTTTAATATCGAAATGCCAATGCCCCGTTTTTGAAACCTCCTGTGCCCGATTTAAGTACGCTTCGTTTTGTCGCAAGGCCTGGGTCATCGCTATGCGTTCCTGATTTAAGAAGGCCGTCCCGATTTGATCGGCAATATGACAGCCAAAGGCAATCTCATCACTTCCCCACTGATGGTTTTGGTTTACATACATAAAGCCGATCGAACCAATTGCCTTGCCATTGCACAAGATACTACAAACCAGCAGGGTAGTTCCGCCCAAGGGTTGCATATAGTTTAGCCAATAATCTTTTCCTGTAGCTCAACCGACTTTTCGTTTATAATCATATACCTGTTTTTAATCAGATACTCAAAGGTCAGTGGTTGATCGGCTCTGTTCATGACCATTTTTTTGGTGTGGGTCTGCTCCTTTTTTACATAAAGATCCAAACATTCCATCATGGTCATTTCATGACCATATAACCAGATAGAAACCCGGTCTATGCCCAATCGATTAGCTAAGAGTTCCGTTATTTCTTCAGCAAGCCGTTCAATATCACCATTGATTCCAGACTCCATTTGGCTGATTTCCCTGATCAGTTCGGTATGCAGAACCAGTTGATCGACAATGAATTTTTGCTCAATTTCACGTGCTTCAAAACGTTCTTCTAACAATTTCCGGGCATTTTTGAGACCCTCTTCCATCTGGTAGCGTTGAGTAATATCGCGGATTACCGCAACATAATTTGCGCTTTCGGGCAACCAGCTCAAACGACATTCAAAATGATGATTGCCATCGGGATAGGATAAATCATACTCGAAGGTTTGCATTTGACCGTTTCTTATCGCCCTTGCCATCGCATCAGTAAACAAATTGTTGATGTCTGGCGGCAATACCGTATCAATTTTTTTATGCAGAAAAACTTCTGGCGGAATGTATAGATCTGATGTTATTTTTGCCCGGTATTCGAGAATAATTCCCTGCGCATCCGTTAAGAATAACAGATCCGGCACCATTTCAAAAAAAGCCTCTAATAATTTATTCTGTTTTTCCGATCCTGACTTAATCTGATCTGACATCGGTCACACAACCCTTCTTTCTCTGGTGCCTTGATCAGTCCGCTGTCTGATCCTGCATCATGACCTGTCTGAAGGCCTCAATCTCTGTTTCAAATGCTTCCACCACATCAGGATCAAATTGCAAGCCTTTTTGTTCTAAAATATAATCCACCACCGCCTCAATACGCCAAGCTTTTTTGTAAGGTCGAACGGTGGTAAGGGCATCAAACACATCAGCCAGCGCCATGATTCTCGCCGAGATAGGGATTTCATCGCCGTATAGCTCTTCCGGATAGCCATTCCCATCCCAGCGTTCATGATGATAATTCATGATTTTCTCAGCTTCTTCAAGAAAGTACAGGGCGGTAATTTCGCCCTGTCCCTTATCTGTTTTGTTAACCGACAAGGTTTTATTAATCGCTAGACGAATGGCATTACCACCAATTTTACAATGGGTTTTCATCACTTCAAATTCTTCTGCATCGAGCTTTCCCGGCTTTAATAAGATCGCATCAGGAATCCCGATTTTTCCGATATCATGAAGTGGGGCAGCTTTTGAAATACGTTCAATCACATCATCCCTAAGTTGCTCCTGGTACTTTTGATTTTTTTGCATCCGCTCTGCGATGATCCGCACATAGTTCTGGGTTCGCATAACATGATTGGCGGTATCACTGTCGCGGGTTTCAACCAATTCGGCAAAAACATTCAGAGTTGTATCTTGAATCATCTGATTCTCAACCATTCGTCGTTTGACCTCAGCTTCTAACCATTCATTCTGATTTTTAAGTCGATCTCTAGCCTGTTTCAGTTCCAGATGAGCATTGACCCGTGCCAAGACAATCCCTGGCCGAAAAGGTTTAATAATATAGTCAACCGCTCCCAAACGAAAGCCCTTTTCTTCATCAATCAGACTATCCAGCGCCGAAATATAAATCACTGGTATTCCCAAATTATTGGGGTCTTTCCGTAATTCCGATAAGGTGTCATAGCCATCCATTCCCGGCATCATAATATCCATCAAGATCAGATCCGGCTTGACTCCCTCATCAACCGCCTGTAGCAGCTCCACTCCAGACTTATAGGCCCGAATGAGAAAAGAGGGACTCAGTAATTTTTTTAAGATCATCAAATTGATGGGTTCATCATCGACAATTGAGATTTCATGCTTTTTCATGTTTCCCTCTCCCTATACCTTAAAATTAAATAACGAGTTATCGTTAGTTCTTACCCCTCTTTGCGCGAATAAAACATCGTTTTCCATCAATATAAACAGCTGCGACAGATAATTTTTTAAGTTATTTAAAAACCATTCCCGCAGATTGATTATCTGACTACAGCAGCATCCATCATCCTTCTTGCTACCGTATTTGTGCAAATAAACATTCATATCATTTCAATATCTTCACCATTCTGATGCTATCATTTTTCCATTTTTTGATGCTTTTAATGATATCAAGACTATATTACAATGGAGTCAGTAATTTACTTTACTGAAAAACTATACTAAAAAACTAAACTGAGGAGCTACTCAAATGAATAATCGTTATGAATTAAACAAGAACCTGGCCCAGATGTTAAAAGGCGGGGTGATTATGGATGTTACCACGGCCGAACAGGCCCGCATTGCCCAGGAAGCCGGTGCCTGCGCGGTGATGGCACTAGAACGGATTCCGGCTGATATCCGGTCGGCCGGTGGAGTATCGCGGATGAGTGATCCGAGAATGATTAAAAGTATTCAGGCCGCCGTTTCGATTCCGGTCATGGCCAAGGTGCGGATCGGTCATTTTGCCGAAGCCCAGATCCTCGAAGCAATCGAAATTGATTATATCGATGAAAGCGAGGTGCTTTCGCCAGCTGACGATACTTATCACATCGATAAAACCGCTTTTTCGGTACCCTTTGTCTGCGGCGCCAAAGATTTAGGGGAAGCGCTTAGACGGATTAGCGAAGGCGCCTCGATGATTCGCACCAAGGGTGAGCCGGGTACCGGCGATGTGGTTCAGGCCGTTCGCCATATGCGACTGATCAACCAGCAGATCCGGATGATTCAAAACACCAGAGCCGATGAGCTCTTCCAGCTAGCTAAGGATCTGCAGGTTCCCTATGACTTGGTTCAGCTGGTCAATGAAACCGGCAAGCTACCGGTGGTCAACTTTGCTGCTGGCGGAATCGCTACCCCGGCTGATGCCGCCCTGATGATGCAATTGGGGGCTGAAGGGGTCTTTGTCGGCTCTGGTATCTTCAAATCTGGCAATCCCGCCAAACGGGCGCAAGCGATTGTCAAAGCGGTGACCAATTACAATGACGCCAAACTGCTAGCTGAACTCTCAGAAGATTTAGGGGAAGCCATGGTCGGCATCAACGAGCAGGAAATTGAACTACTGATGGCCCAACGCGGCGTCTAAAGGGGGCATCGATGAAGCAAACAATTGGCGTGCTGGCTGTTCAGGGTGCCTTTGAGGAACATATCAAAACGCTTAAGAAATTGGATGTCGATTGCATCGAAATCAGAAAACCCTCAGATCTGACCAACCATTCGCTGGATGGCCTGGTGCTGCCCGGGGGTGAAAGCACCGTTATCGGCAAGCTGTTGCGGGAGCTGGAGCTCTTTGAGCCAATCAAAAAAATGATTATCGAAGGTCTTCCCGTGCTGGGCACCTGCGCCGGATTGATCCTGCTGGCGAGCAAAATTACTGAGGATCAAACCATTCATTTTGGTACGATGAATATGGTCGCCCGCAGAAACGCCTATGGCCGCCAGCTTGGCAGCTTTGTGACCGAGGCTGAATTTGACGCTTGCGGAAAAATCCCGATGGTTTTTATTCGGGCACCCTATATCGAAAGGGTTGGCAGTGATGTAAAAATTCTGGCTCGGGTTAACGGTCATATTGTGGCCGCCCGCCAGAAGAACATGGTGGTAACATCTTTTCACCCGGAGTTGACCAAAGAGCTCACTGTTCATGAATACTTCATGAGTCTGGTCGATCAAAAAAAACAAACCGGTGTCGCTTGATGGCGAGACCGGTTTGTTGTTTTGATGAAATAATCTTTTGCATAAGTGCTAGTAGCGACTGTCATCTTCTGACAAGAGCATTTTAATGGATATGCCGATGGTGAACGTCCGGCAGATGGCAGTGACTGTGAACCGTGTTTTTGTGGGTGTGCTCATGGCAATGTTCACCACAAATCGGCGGATGATCCTGATGAAGATGATGCGCATCATCATGGTTATGGCTGTGATCATGGCACTCTTCGTGGTGGGTATGGGCGTGTTCATGATCCTCGGATAAGGCCAGCCAGGTTCCTATAATCATGATCCCCAACGCCGCTAAAAATGAAAAGGTGATCGATTCCTTGAGAACCAACCAGGAAATAAGCACCCCCATAAAGGGAGCCGCTGCATAGTAGGCACTGGTTCGTGCGGCTCCCAGTCCCCGCTGGGCTTTGACATAGAAAAAAATACTTAAACCATAGGCGACAAAACCTAAGCATAGCGCCAAAATGATATAAAACAGCGAAGCCGACAGGTCGCCCCAGATAGCGGCAATCAGTAAGGCTCCCAGTCCTGACCCGAAGCCCTTTAAGATAACCACCTGAACCGGATCTTTAATCGATAGATTTCGGGTGCAATTGTTCTCAAAGCCCCAGCAGACACAAGAAAGCATCACAAAAACGGCGCCAAGCGATAAATTAAGCGCTATCGCATCGGTGATCGTCAGCAAGATACTGGCCAGCGAAATAAAGGCAATCGCAATCCACATCCGTCTGCCAATCGCTTCTTTAAAAAAAATCATCGCAATCACTGCGGTTGCCGCAATCTCAAAATTACCTAGC
>NZ_CAKMJU010000006.1:0-68832 GCF_927416815.1 uncultured Acetobacterium sp.
GGATGGACAGGTAAAGGTTTTTCCGGCACGCTTGCCGAAACTGCCGCAGTGATGGCAGATGCTGTCTTACTTACTTAATAGCCAAGGCCTAGTAAAAATCACCATATAAAGCTTCATTACTCGCCTTAACTTTTTCTTGCATTCCCGTTTTATCGCTAATTTTTAGTGCGAAATATTTTTACCTTTCAGGGCTGTTATTTAATGGATAGTGCGCCGTTTCTCTTTGAAGTAACACAGGAAATGTATGAAAAAGTTAAGGCGAGTAATGAAGCTTTATATGGTGATTTTTACTAGGCCTTGGCTATTAAGTAAGTAAGACAGCATCTGCCATCACTGCGGCAGTTTCGGCAAGCGTGCCGGAAAAACCTTTACCTGTCCATCCTGTGGCACTATGGATGCTGATATCAATGCGGCCCATAATATCCGCGACCGGCTCACGGATCCGAATATTCGGCTTACCACCTCCTATGAAAAAGTAAAACTTATTCTTGAAAAACGGCAACCGGCAAAGCCGGCTGCGTAACATAGATAGCAGAACAATCGGTTTTGACCTTTTTAAAACAACACTCAAGGTATTCAGCCATTACAAGCCTTGCTACCTTGACCGGGATGTGAACGTTACGTTCACACCGGCCAGAGGCAATGCTTTACGGAACCTCCGGGGTGGCACCGCGTTACGTTTTTATTCACGGTTGTGGGAAGGCTTCACTCTGATATTCATACCCAGCCAATCAGAGCGGCCACTGGCTCAACCAGGACCTTCTACGGAAGGAGCGAATTATTCATACACCTATCTCTGGCATTGCTTCGGCTTTTGCTATGTTTTGATAGGGTTATGGAACCAGCACAAGACTATGTCGACTCCATTGTTCAGTTTGATGTCTCACGAGTTGATGGTATCGAGAAAAATCCAAATAAGATGTTTGCTTTACTACGATCTTTATCCCGCAATATTTCAACAGAGGCTAATTATTCAGTTTTAATAAAAGATATGGAAGGTGGGGAGAATGAATCAATTTCTAGACCAACGATTCAGTCATATCTGAATGTACTTCAAAGATTGTTTGTTGTGGAAGACTTAGAGGCTTGGAATCCGTCTATTCGTTCTGCTACTCCACTAAGGGTGTCACCAAAGAGACAATTTGTTGACCCTTCGATTGGCATCGCAACATTAGGTATTACTCATGAGCGCTTATTATCGGATTTTAATGCATTTGGTTATTTGTTTGAATCTCTATGTATAAGAGATCTGAGAATCTATGCTGAAGCATTGGGGGGGAAGGTTTATCATTACCGAGACAAGAGTGGTTTAGAATGTGATGCAGTTGTTGTGCTTAGGGATGGACGATGGGGTGCAGTAGAGATTAAACTCGGGTCGAATGAATTTGATAAAGCAGGAACAACTAATGATTCAATCGGGAGAGCGCCTTTTTTTTTGAATTCAGTATTTACTTTTCGGTCTATCGCCAACACTATCAACCGGATTATTCGATTCGCATCTCAGGCAAAAATTTTGGATTTGAAAATGATATCTTGTCGATTCCGTTATATGCGGTGTTTTGTTTATAGGCTTAAAGTGCAGCCTAAGAAATTTACGAAATGATTTGCATAAAGCAAATCATTTCGTAAAACAGAGAGCATTTTATCGTGGGGACTCAGGCCCTTCAAATCATCTCGGTCATATCGGCGTAATTAAGCTTTTACTGGTTTGAAAAAGATGCTAGAAAGAACAATTCCCAATACGGCGAGGACTAGAACCAGATAGAAAACATTCAGATAACTGCCAAATAGATCACGGATAAATCCTGAAGTGCTTACACCTAAAACCGCGCCAATACCGTAGGAGGTGAATACAAAGCCATAGTTTTTACTGTAGTATTTTTGCCCAAAAAGGATCGAAGTGGTAGTCGGTGCGATGGCCAGCCAACCGCCAAAAGTAAACCATAGGAGTGAGAAGGAGATCATGTAGATGACGACTGAACCGTTACCAGCTACCAGCATCAGAACGGCGGCCACAATCATGAGCAGATAAGTAATAACCGTCGTTTTATAGACGCCAATGCGATCGGTAAGCCAGCCAAAAATTGGTCTGCCGATGCCGTTAAAGACCGAAAACATGGCAACCGCCCAGGCGGCCACAGCGGCATCCAGCTTGATGATTTCAATTCCGACCAAACTGGTAATGCCAATGCACATCAAGCCAACCATTGTGCTGATTCCAAAGCAAATCCAGAGGCCCAAGAATTGCCGATTTTTAAGCATTTGCTTTGTGTCAATATCCTCAGTTTGGGGAATAGTTGCATTTATCTTATCGGCAGAAATTGGCTTTTCAGGAAAACGGAAAGGCAGTGCCAAAATAAGAATGACCAAAAGAAAAACGATGCCGATCAGTTTAAATGTTTCAATAGGGCCGTAAAGGCCAATCAAATAGCTTGCAAGAGGTGCCGTAACAAAAGGTGATAGGCCAAAACCCATCAGAATAAGCCCGACGGCCAGCCCTTTTTTGTCAGGAAACCACCTTGCGACCACGGCCATTGGTACGCCGTAAAGAATCCCGACACCGCCACCGGCAATAATGCCGTAGGTAATGGTCAAGGCAGTAATATTTGTTGTGAAGCCGGATAGGATCCACCCCAGTCCAACCAGAATTCCGCCGGCCATAATAACCGTTCGGGGTTTGAATTTTTCAAGAAGCAAACCGCCGACCGGCATAAGCAAGGCATAGGTGGCCAAGAAAAACATGTATGGCAATCCGCTCTGAACCGAGCCGATTTGAAAGGCTTCTTCGAGGGGCTTTCGAAAAACACTCCATGAATAGACCGTACCTAGACAGATGTAGATTAATATGCCCCAAATAATAAATTGCCATCTTAATATGCTGTTTGATGTTTTATTTGCCTGTTCCATCGCGAACCACCTTTCTTGGGATTATTCTTGTAATTTGAGATACTGAGCCGCTTCTGCAGAAATAAACTCATCAAAGGAATAATCGTTTTTTTCTGCGTCTCTTGCCACATGGAGGGTCTGATTCGGTGGGAATTTTAGGTTTGTTGGGCAAGGGGTATAAATTTGAACAAAAGACGGTCCAATTTCCCGGGCGATGAGTATCGCATTGCGGACAGCTTTTGCCAATTTTTGCGGACTTGCTACGGTTACCCTGGCTGCATAGGCACAGCCGGAGGTTTTTGCCAATTCAAGGATGGGAATTTTGGGAAAGCTTTTCCCTTTGGGAGCCATATGTAAAACTTTTCCGGCGGGACTCATGCCACTTTCCTGCCCGCCGGTATTGCCATAAACCTCATTGTCGACCATGATTGTTGCGATTTTTTCCCCTCGAAACCAGGAATGTAGTGTTAAGTCAAGTCCAATATCTACAATGCCGCCATCTCCGACAAGGACGAGAACGTCCTTGTTGTGATCAGGGTGACGAATCGTAAGCATTCGTTTCAGACCCGAAGCTACCGCATTCTGATTTCCGAAGGCGGTATTGGAATAGTTTAATGCAGTTTGAGAAAGTGTGAAAAAAGAACAGCCCGGCGTCCCGACAATGATGGTATCGCGAGGGGCGGGTAAGGATGCGGCAATCAGCCGGATGCCAAGTGCAACACCGCAGCCAGCACAGTGAGGATGTTCCTCAATAATTTCTTTGAATGTGCCAAGTTGATCAATTCCCACGGCCTGATTGTAGGGGCCATTCTCAACTAAATCCAGGTATTCTGGGGGCAGCAAGTCTGCAAATGCAGGGACCGGTTTGAATGTCCAATTCGACATGGTTAATCCTCCTGATAAAGCGCTTTTTTTATTTCAGCTACAATCAATTCCGGTGGCATGGTCATACCACCAAATACTTTTGGACCGGATATCACGCGGTTATTTCTGTCAAGTGTTGCTTTAATTTCCCTTGCCAGCCATCCGCCAGCATTGAATTCAGGAACCACAATCAAGTCAGCGTGGCAAGTCGCGCTAATCAGTTCAGCGGTTGGGAATGGACGAATCACTTTGATCTTAATGAGACCCGCCACGATGCCCTGGTCGGTTAACAATTTTAAAGCTTGACGGCTTTGTGAAACGGCGGTTCCAGACGCGGCAATCATTACTGGAGCATCGGGATTCTCGACCTCGATTAAACCATTGAGATAAAAATCAATCGGTTTTCGGGCTCTTTCGGCAGCAGCAAGTACCTCTTGATGCCAACTTGCATTGGCTGCGTAGCTGATAAAATTACTTTTATTCAATAACGGATCACGGACAATTCTTAAAGGTGGTGTTTCCATATCGAATGCCGGAACGGGAGAAACTGCCGGATTATATTCCGGCAACTTCATGTTTTCCGGCGGAAGCATCACCTCATCGCGGGTATGGGTCACAAAGAAGCCGTCGACAAATACACCTACAGGTAAATGAACTTCAGTACGCTCGGCAATGAGATAGGCTTTTAGAATCATATCGAAAAAATCTTGGGCAGTTTCGGCATGAAGCATGAGCATGCCACTGTCAAGTAGCATGCCCATTTCAATATTTTCGGGTTGGATGGATGGCGGTAGTGAGACACCTCTGCACATGAAAGCGCAAACCACTGGCTGTCTTGCTCCGGCCCAAACTGGAAACATTTCCATGGCGCGTAAGGTTCCCGGTCCGCTAGTCGCTGTGAAGACACGGCCACCGCCAAGAGCCACACCATGAATGCTTGCCATGACTGCGAATTCATTTTCAGCACGATAAAAGTCTTTAAGGAAACCCTGATCATAAAGCTCGCCGATCAGGTGCATGCTTTCGCTTTGAGGTGTGATGGGATAGGCCACAGCCATGTCGATATTGGCTCTTTTGACTGCTTCAGCAACTGCTTCGCTGCCAGTTATGAAAACTGATGCTCTTTCCGCTTCGAACAATAAATGTTTTGCATCAACGATCTGTTGTTTCATGCTTGCACCTGCGTATTCGCTAACATATCAATCGATTGACAGTGCATTTTTGGGACAGTTGGCAACACAGAGACCACAGCCCTTGCATCGCGCCTCATTTACAGAAATTTTCTTATTATCAGTATACCATAGAACATTCGGGTCTGGACAGGCGAAAATACACAGCTTACATCCAATGCATTTCTCGTCATCTACTCTAACTTTTACATACATAATTGACTATACCTCCTAGATAAATTGATGTTCGATGATTTGTAAACGGGCTTCATTGACAACGTCAAGGTTCTTTTCAATTAATTGCGCAACTTTATCATACTTGCCCTTTAAAGCATCATCGAGGGCTGCTGTCGTACCAGAGGCAACAAAATTCCCGCCGCTAAAGCGTTCCTCAAGTGCTGCCTGAAAAGAACATTGTGATACAATTTGTGTAACACCCAACAAACCGCCAAGCATGGACATGTTGGTTGCAAGCTCGGTGCCACCGATATCACTGGCAATTTGAGTTGCTGGGATATAGTAAAGTTTAGCATCAAGCTCGGTCATTTTCCTAAGATCATCGTCACCAAGCGTTAGCGGTTGTTCAGAGTTGACAATAATAATACCGTTACGCTGAAGACCATCATAGAAAGGCATGGTATAACATTTTCCTAGTGTAATTACGTGAGGATGGAAGATCATGATGATATCGGGAAAAAGAATTTCACCCCGCTCATGAATTTTTTCATCAGAAATACGGACATAGCTTTCGGCTGGAGCCAATCGCTTCTCGGCTCCGAAAAAAGGATTGACGGTACTTTTCTTTCCTTCTTTAGTGGCCGCTGATCCCAGAATATGGGCAGCGGTAACAACTCCTTGTCCACCCAAACCAGACATTCGGACGTTGATTTTATTACTCATTTTTCTCCTCCTCAAGACAAGCAAAAAGTTCCTGCGCCTCTTCGGAGACGAACTCTGTGGTTTTATAGGTGCCTTCTTTTTGTCGTTGTTTGATTATTGATATGGTCTCGCTTGGTTTGAATTTAAAGTTTGTTGGACACGGTGCGAACACTTGAACATAGCTAGGGCCTAATTCTCTGGCAGCAAGAATTGCGCGCCGGATCGATTTCGCCAGTTTATTGGGATTGGCTGGCGTAACGGTAGCAACATATGGACAACCGGACTCACGGGCTAAGTTGGGCATTGAAATTTTTGCAAATTTTTTCCCCTTCGGTGCCATATTGAGAACGGCTCCTTCCGGTGACATCCCACTTTCCTGACCACCGGTATTTGCATATGCTTCGTTATCAAGCATGATTGTGGTAATATTTTCCTGCCTGAACCAAGAGTGCATAACCATGTCCAGTCCAATATCAGCGGTTGCGCCATCTCCGGCAATCACAACAACATCTTTCACCTGATCTGGAAAACGCAACGATAAGGCCCGCTTTAAACCTGAAGCAACGGCATTCTGATTGCCAAACAGAGAATGAATATTATGGATGGCCACTTGCGGGAAGGCTAGTGCACTACAGCCTGTGGAGCCAACAATGATGGTATCTTCTGGATTTGGCAGCGCAGCCAGAATCAGTCGTAATGACAGCGCCAGACCACACCCGGCGCACAAGGGATGTTCTTCTAATAGCTCCTTGTATGTACCCAGGTCCAAAACACCTTTGTTACTGTGAAACGGACCGTTTTCGATCAGTTCCTTATATTCGGCCGGCATGATATCTTCAAATGCTGGCGAGATCTGAAATATACGCTTCATTATTCTGAACACCTCCTGATTTCATCGATAATTAATCCGGGTGGCATTGTCATGCCCCCGTAAACCCGTGGCCCGGCAATAATTTTAGTGGTATCCTCAACGACTGACTTAATTTCGCGGGCAAGCCATCCAACGCGATTAAATTCAGGGACAATAACATACTTGGCATGTCGCACAAGTTTACGTATTTCTTCTTCTGGAAAGGGACGAACGCTCTTGATTTTCACAAGACCGACATCCATCCCGCTATTACGGGCGGCAAGCATTGCTTCACGTCCCTGAGAGACAGCTGTTCCAGAAGCGATAATTAGAATTTCAGAATTGGGATATTCGGTTTCAATCAAATCGCCAAGATATTGTTTGATATACTTTCTCGAACGCTCAGCGGCAGCAAGAACCTCCTGCTGCCAGGAAGCATGCGCTGCATAGCTGATAAAATTGCTCTTCATTACAAAGGGATCTCGCATTTGACGAAATGGCACATTCTCCATGTCCATAACTGGCACGGGGGCACTATAGGGATTATAGGGTGGCAGTTTCAAGTCAGCTGGTGTGATCTCGACGTTATCTCGGGTGTGGGTGACAAAAAATCCATCGACAAATACGCCTACCGGAATATGAACATCAGTTTGCTCAGCAATCATAAAGGCACTAAGAATCATATCGTAGACATCCTGGGAGTCTTCGGCATGAAGCATCAGAATTCCGGTATCTAGCATACAGGACATCTCGATCGTATCGGGCTGTATTGTCAGCGGTGAATTCACACCTCTGGTCATAAACGCGCAGACGATTGGTAGTCGTGCTCCCGACCAGGTTGAAAAGGCCTCAAAAGCTCTTAGTGTTCCCGGTCCTCCGGTTGCCGTAAAAACCCGTACCCCGGCCATTGCGGCACCTGCGACAGACGACATTACAGCAAACTCGTTCTCGCCTCTGAAATAATCTTTGATGTAACCTTCGGCGAAAAGATCACCAACAAGGTGCATACTTTCTGATTGCGGGGTAATGGGATAAGCAATTGCCATCTCGACATTTGCCCTACGAATGGCTTCCCGTATGGCTTCGCTGCCAGTAATGAATTGTGTCTCTCTTTCGGATTCAAACAAAATTTGAATTGGATCTGCTATTTTTTGTTCAATCATTTCTGCTCATCCTTTCGCTTCCTGATGATTTCTGTAAGCTTGATGATTTGCAATAATCCGACGTCGCGCATCGAAATCATCGCATCCTCATGTCCGGCTTCGGCACAAAGTGCAACAGTATAACAGTCGGTACCGCCGCGGATGATTTTTAGGGCAACATTTGCATAATGACAATGGACACCAATAAATACACAGACATCAATCTTATTATGCCAAATTGTCAAGTTCGGATGGTTGGGATTAATCTCGACTTCCGGATTGATCATGGGATACTTTGGTCGATAATCGGGCATGGGAATAATTTTTGCCCCCGCCAATTCGGCCAGGTCTTTGACAGCTTGTGCCTTTTCAGCAACACCATCTTTCCACGCCCAGAGCAGCAGGGGGCCGGGAAAGAAAACTGGATTCTTGGCATTTAAAAGTTTATCGGCAATTTTTTCCAGCGCATCATCGGCTAAAACACAAGATCCTTCAATTAATGCAAAACCCTGATCGGGGAGCATAACTCCCATCGAGGCAGCAGCAGGCGGTAGGTAACCCTCTGGTCCATTAAGAACCTGGTATTCATTTGATAACATTTTTCGTATCCTTTCTATTGATACTATTTTAATTTGGATGGCCTTACTTCATGTTTGCAAATGATCACGGCGGAGTTTTATTTAAAAATTCTCACAGTGATTTTAAAAGCTACTTACGCGGAGAAGGTTTCCAATTAAAAAACAAAAAAACCGGTACCAACTGCTATTGCAGTTGATGCCGGACACACATGTAACTGATAGAAAACTACCATTTAAAGTCTTTCCAACGAATTATTTTATTGAATGTCACGATCCATCACAAATACAAAGATACGCTCACCTGTTTTTGTGCTGATGTCGGTATGTAGACTAACGACACTGGCGCCGGTAATCCGGTTGACGATTTCCTCCAGATCAGGACGCCCCTGTTCAACTAATTGCCTGCGCAATGCTTTGACCAAAGCCATCCCTTCCGAACTTTTTGATACAGCCAGCTCGGCACGAGAAAGTACGCCGCAGAGAGAAACGATTACCATATTACGGATAATATCCGTTCTGGCTTCTGTTGGTCCTCGTCCTTTGTATTCTTTTTCCCATTGAATCAAGGCTTTTGTGATTTCGTCTTCCATCTGTCCTTTTGTATAAATTATGAATTCCCCCTATTGTTACTTCAATTAAATTAAAATTTAATTTAGATGAGTATACTAGAAGATGATACAGAAGTCAACAATAATTTTGATGACAGACCTGATCAAAGGGGGATGTACTTAAATTTATCTGATTATAAAGCATTAAAATCTGACTGGAACATGGTTGGAAAAGATTTTAAGGAGGCGACAAAGATATATGAAGAATATCGAAGAAGATAGAACTGATGAAGAGAAAAAGCCGAATTAGATGTTATTGATGATCCTGAAGAAGATTGTATTTGGGACGAAGAATTAGGAGATATATCTAAAGAAGAGTTGATCTCTATTACAAGGTGCGGTGTTTTGTTTATAGGAGTTTCAGTGTAATGTAAGACATTTAAAGAAATGGTTTGCATTTTTATAATACACTTTCATCTGAATGAAAAAGCCATAATCTCGCAAATGCTTGAGGTTATGGCTTTATTTTTCTTGCACAAGGTTCTCCTCATTTGGACAACAACACCAAGAATCGATACACCGACATCTTCGGGGCGGTAGGTTTTGGGGGAGTACTCGGGATTATAAGGTTTGAGGGTAAGCGATCCGAACAGTTTGATTTTTGCGGTGTCCGGATTAGTTTCTATCTCGGTGCATTCCAAAATGCTACTTAATAGATACATTGGCAATATAAATCTACTTTGCTGCATAAAAAATGTAAATATAGCATCGGATGATTAAACACGACACAAGGGGGTACATAATTAGAATAATAAAAAAATCTTAATTAAAGGAGGATTTAATCATGGCAGATCCAAAAGGTAGAATTGATCAAGCCAAAGACAAGACCGTCGGCGGAATAAAGGAGGCCGCTGGGAAAGTTACTGGTAACGAAGAGTTGGAATTAAAGGGTAAGGTTCAGTCATTAAAAGGTGACGCAAAAGGAAAAGCGATCGATGCCGGTGATAAGGTAGACGATGCAAAAGAAGGCGCAGCAGGTAAGGTCAATGACTTTATCGATAAAAAGAAAGACCAAAAAGAAGAAAAGTAAAAGGACTAGGCATAAGGTATAAGAAAGCAACTTTTGCGAGATTGTTTTCTTATACATTATAAAACAAAATAATGAAAAAGGAAGTCCTGATTTTCGTTCTTTAGGAACCGAATTTATTAGAATTTGTTGATGCTAATGGTGTTTTACGTATTCACAATTATGGTTAGAGTGTCAAAATCAATATACTGTATGCTTAGTGACTTAAATTTAGTTTTGACACCTCAACCAATTATTGAAAGGAAAAAAAATGGATCCGATTCAAAATACTACAAATAATTTATGGAATTCCTTTAATACGGCTTTGCCAGGGGTAATCGGTGCAATTGTCTTATTGATTATAGCAATACTGGTTGCGACCCTGGTAAAATTTCTAATTAACAAGGGTTTACACGCAATAAAATTCAACGAAACACTTGTAAAATGGAAGGTAGCGGCAACGGCGGAGGATGGCTCCCGACTAATCAAGACGATCGCCAAAATATTGTTTTATTTAGTATTGTTGTCGTTTGTTCCAGCCATTCTAGTACGTATTGGCCTAGGTCAAATTTCTGCGCCAATCATCAACATGTACAATAACTTTTTAGCTTTCCTGCCTAATTTATTTGCGGCGATTGTGATCCTTGTTATTGGCTATTTTGTAGCAAGATTTGTTAGAGAATTAGTTCAAAACGTGCTGGAAGCAATTAACGTTGATCGCTTTATCAACAAATATACGGTCGATGAAGATACCACGCCACAAGAACTGAGAAAACAAAAAAATACGATCGCAAAAGTCCTTGCTAATACAGTTTTTGTGATTATATTAATACCAATCGTCACAATAGCTTTGGAAACATTAAGAATCGCTACGCTTTCGACACCAATCGTAAATGTGTTAAATCAGATTCTAACGGCGCTGCCTTTTATTGTCGTCGCGGTAGTTATACTAGTTGTCGGTGGATACATTGCCAAAATTGTCGGCAATTTAGTTGAAGGTTTATTGGATAATTCTGGTGTAAATAAATATTCAAAGTACCTGAATATGTCTGGGACGGCAAGTATTACAATATCTGAATTAGTGGGAACAATCGTCAAGGTTGTGTTGATGACCTTCTTTATCGTGGAAGCAATCAATACACTTAATCTGGAAGTTTTAAATACAATCGGGATAGCGATTATTGCTTATTTACCATCGGTTCTTATTGCCATCATTATTATTGGCGTTGGAGTTTTTGGCGGAAATGCGCTTTCGGTATTTATTAAAAATACAACCGGCAGTGCTTTAACCGGTGAATTAGTGAAGTATATTATTTATGTCTTGGCTATCTTTATGACATTGGATCAATTGAAGTTTGCCTCTACAATTGTAACGACCACCTTCTTGTTTATTATCGGCGGTTTATCAATTGCCTTTGCATTAGCATTTGGCCTTGGCGGAAGAGAATTTGCCAAATATCATTTAGCTAATTTAACGAAAAAAATTGATGAGGAAAACTCAAAAACCGGTACAAAAAACCCAACTGATGAACCTACAAAGTTGAAAATTACATAAAAATTTTCCGTTCATCGTCCTTGTGGGTTGCACCCAACTGAAATGCTTGATATGACGTGAAACAAAGCTCTATAGAAATCTGCTGCGCAAGTAGCAGGTTTCTTGTTTATACATCGATCAGAAGCGGAGATTCAAATGGCTGAAACAATGTTGAGTCACCTAATAGGCATTAGTCTGTTTAGGTTGAGTTTTCTTTATTGAAAGAGGTGTTTATGGGTTATTTTCAATAAAAATGAAATATAGTAGATTAGCATGATATGATGCTTTGCAATGAAGGGAGTAAAAAAATAATGTCCGGGAAAGTTAAGATAGTTTTCTATCATAAAAAAGTGGGATAATCACTGTCTTTTCATGTTGGCAAGACTAAAATACAAGACTAGAATACTAGACTAAAATACAAAATTCTAAGGAGAAGAAAATGAAAAATTTAAAAAAAAGTAAAGCCTGGTTATTCGTGACCATGCTGTTAGTTGCTAATTTATTTCTGGCTGGAAACGTTTTTGCACAGGAAGATCAGGTTAGTAACGAGGTAACAAGTGACGTTGGGGTTACCTACCAAACCCATGTTCAAAATCAAGGTTGGCTCAGCTGGGTCTCTGATGGCGTAATCTCAGGGACAGAAGGTCGGGGTCTTCGGATGGAGGCGCTAAAAATTCAACTGGTTGATGCGCCTGTCGATGCCAGGATTGAATATAGTGTCCATGTGCAAAATGTCGGAGACCAGAGCGTTCGAAAGGATGGCGAACTGGCCGGTACTGAAGCTCAGGGCTTACGTTTAGAAGCAATCACCATTAATCTGATCAATATGCCTGGGTATTCGGTTGAGTATCGTGTCCATATTCAAAATCAGGGCTGGACCGAGGGTTGGCTTGCTGATGGCGCATTAGCAGGAACCAGAGGAAAAGGTTTAAGATTAGAAGCCGTGCAAATCAGAATCATCAAAACCGATGTTATCGTTCATCCGGAATCGATCAGCCTGGACAAAGAAACCGCCAGTCTTTTAGTTGACGAGACAGAAACACTGACAGCAACCGTCTTACCAGCGGATGCTACCAATAAGAGTGTCATCTGGTCATCTGACAATGATGCCATCGCTACGGTTGATGAAAACGGTATCGTTACTGCTGTGAGTGCCGGAATCGCCACGATCGTGGTAACAACAGTCGATGGCGGTCTGACTGACAGTTGCATCGTCACCGTCGAAGAAACACCAATCCCAATCGTGACCGAGCCGGTCAACCTTGGGACAGCTGCTAATTATGCAATCTTAGCAAAAACAGGCATTTCAACAGTGCCAGATTCTGCCATTACCGGCGATATCGGTGTCAGCCCAATTGAAGCCGCTGCCATTACCGGATTTTCGCTGACCGCTGATGCCACAAACGTATTTGCGACTTCGCCACAAATTACTGGCAACGTATACGCAGCAGACTACGCCGCTCCAACTGGTGAGAACCTAACAACAGCAGTAGGCGACATGGAAACGGCCTACACCGATGCGGCGGGAAGAGCGATCAATTATACGAATGTATTCACCGGAGACCTCAGTGGTCAAACACTGACAACAGGCGTTTATAAATGGGATAACGATGTTTTAATAAATTCGGATCTTACCCTTGCTGGCGATGCCAACGATGTTTTCATTTTCCAAATTGACAAAGGAATCACTCAAGCTAGTGATACAAAAGTTATTCTAGCTGGCGGCGTACAAGCCAAAAATATATTCTGGCAGGTATCAGAAACCGTTTCAATTGGAACCGGTGCCCATTTTGAGGGAATTGTCCTTGCCAAGACAAACATCGCTCTAGAATCTCAAGCATCGATCAATGGTCGCTTATTGACCCAGACAGCTGCAACCTTGATTCAGAACACCATTGTAGCACCTGTCTAAATCAGCTGCGAATACAGTGATTTAGAAGAAAAGATAAAATGTTAAATAATTTTAGTCGAGCCTTATAATTTGCTCCCTTCGTGCCAGACCGTTTAAAAAACGGTCTGGCTATGAAGGGAGTATTTTTTATTGAAAACTTAAGGATGATATTATTTTACGTCGTTTTGGGTATTAATTAGTTATAGGGAAAAATTGCAAAGCAAAAGCGAAAATTTTCTTGGTTATGTAGATGTTACATAGCGAATAAGAATACGAGGGGTTATAATGAGCAAAAATGGAGCAATGATCCAGTACTTTGAATGGTATTTACCAGATGATGGTAACCATTGGCAAAGACTGAAAGAGGATGCAAAACACTTAAAAGAAATCGGCATCAGCTTAGTCTGGATGCCCCCGGCAACAAAAGCAACCGGAACCAATGATGTTGGTTATGGGATCTATGACCTGTACGATTTGGGCGAATTTGATCAAAAGGGCGCAGTGCGAACAAAATACGGAACCAAGGAAGAATACCTGGCAGCGATTAAGGCGCTCCATGATCAGGGTATTTTGGCAATTGCCGATATTGTCTTAAATCATAAAGCCGGCGCAGATCAATCGGAAAAGTTTCCGGCCTATGAAGTCGATCCCGATGATCGACAGAAAAAAGTTTCCGATGACTATCAGATTGAAGGCTGGACAAAATTTGTCTTTCCCGGCAGACAGGGCAAATACTCCGAATTCCAATGGAACTGGACCCATTTTTCAGGCGTCGATTTTAATCAGGAAAATGGCAAAAAAGCAATTTACATGATTAAAGGAATTGCCAAAGGTTGGGCTGAAAATACCGAGGTTGACACGGAATATGGTAATTATGATTACCTGATGAATGCCGACGTGGATTATGATCATCCCGATGTAAAAGATGAGGTGAAAGGCTGGAGTGAGTGGTACATCAATGAAACCGGCGTTGATGGTTTTCGCTTGGATGCAGTTAAACATATTGAAGGCGAGTTTATTGATGCGTTTATCAAAAACATCCACGAAAAAATAGGGGGTAGCTTTTATACGGTCGGGGAATATTGGGAGCAGAATTACCCAGTATTGGAAAATTATATTGAGGATACCACATACAATGTCGATTTGTTTGATGTTGCATTGCATATGAAATTCTCAGAGGCCAGTCACTCGGGAAATCGTTTTGAGATGAGTAAAATATTTGACAATACCTTGATGGAAAAAAATCCCACCAAGGCGGTAACATTTGTCGATAATCATGATTCGCAACCCGCACAAGCGCTGGAATCTTGGGTTGAAGATTGGTTCAAGCCGCTCGCCTACGGCATGATCTTGTTGCGCGAAAACGGGTTTCCCTGCATTTTTTATGGCGACTATTATGGTATTGGTGGAGAAAATCCAATTCAGGGTAAGCAGGAGTTAATCGATACGCTGTTGTTTTTACGGTTGAATTATGCCTATGGTAAACAAAACGATTATCTTGATCATCCCAATTGTATCGGCTGGACCCGAGAGGGAGACGAGGAACACGCTGGCGGGATGGCAGTTTTGCTGACAAATAGTGATGCGGGTTATAAGGATATGTACATTGGCAAGCAACATGCAGGAAAAGAATATCGCGACTATTTAGGGAATCGTGACGAAACAGTAACCATCAATGAAGATGGCATCGGCACATTTTTTTGTGCCCCAGGATCGATTTCAGTCTGGACACAAGAGCAGTCAAGGTGATCATCAAAATAAGATAAATTACAAGCTTAAAAAAAGTGCCGCAATCCAGCGCATTGCTGGTTTGGGGCACTTCTTCTATGAATCGCTGTAGCTTGCTATCTTATTTGTCTTTATCGAGGGTATCATTGATATTTTCGGCGATATCGTCGGTTATTTCGCCGACCTTGTCAACCATATCGATGGTTTTTTCTTCGAGCTCACCCTTTTTATGCTGGATCTTACCCTTTAACTCCAGCTTTTCGTTGCCAGTTACTTTTCCAACTTTTTCCTTGACGCCGCCGACCAGCTTATCTTTGGTCGCTTCGATTTTACCTTTTGCATTTGACATACTTAAACCTCCTTGAAAATTTTACTTGGTTAAAATCTTATTCTATCGACGCCGAATAAGATTAAGAATTACTACGATGACCGCGAGTACCAGCAGAATATGAATAAACCCGCCAAATGTATACGAGGTAATAAACCCCAACAACCACAAAACAACGAGAATAATTGCAACAGTCCAAAGCATTTTTTTCACCCTTTCTTTTTTTGTTCAATTGATAAAATGGTGCAATAATGCCATATAATTGATAGCTACTTAGATGTCTTATCTGGAATTACCTTTTCCAATTACCATGCATTGAAATGAATTTTGACCAAACATAACATCTATACTTAATAATATATACCCGGGATAATGTTCCCTAAACATATAAGTAAACAATTATCACGAATCCCAGAAGAGCTTTGTGGCTCAGGAGATTAATAGCAACTTGATATGAAGGGTCATGTTTTTGGTGATCCAGTGTTGCGGGTAACGGCAAAAGACCCTGCCGGCAAAGCGGCAGGGTCTTTTGGTAGCAGTCATTTAATGTACGGATCAATTGCAAGATATTTTCGTAACGGGAATTATTTTGTTTTTGAGCAAGGGCAGGAGCCCTTAAACTGGGTTGTTCGGGGAAGCAGTATCTTCATAAACAACCTGGTTGCGGCCATTTGTTTTAGCAAGATAGAGGGCTTTGTCAGCAATCCTGACGAGGTCTTCATGCTGGTAATGGTGATCAGGCAACAAGGTGGCAACCCCGATGCTGACGGTCAGGTAGTTGCTAACCTGTGAGGCTGCGTGGGGAATTGCCAGGGCTTCAATTTTTTTAAGCAGGCGGTTGGCATTTAGGATCGCCTCTGCTTTTCCGGTTTCAGAAAGGAGTACAATAAACTCTTCGCCGCCATAACGAACGACCATATCGGTGGGACGAGACAAGGCCAGGCGAATGGTGTTGCCAATTTTAATCAGGGTCGCATCGCCGGCGACATGGCCATACAAATCGTTGTAGTTTTTAAAATAATCGACATCAATAAACATCAGCGAGAGCGGATGTTGTTTTCTTAAACAGCGCTGCCACTCTAAACCGATGGCTTCATCATATTTCCGGCGGTTCCACAGTTCGGTCAGAGGATCTCGTAAGGAGAGCCGCTGCAGTTCCAGATTAATCTGCTCCAGTTCCAGATTTTGCTGTTCAACCTTGGCATTCGATTCGCTGAGCGCTTTTGTCCGCTGGGCGACCAGTTCATCGAGATGATCGTTCATTTCAATCAGTTTTTCGCCCATCACGGTGCGGTATTCCAGCGATTCCGAGAAGGTTTTGGCCAGCAACAGCGAATAGAGAACCGCAAAGATTAATTGTCCGGTTGAAGAGTTGGCATCGCCCTGAAAGATCATTCTTAACAGCGGTGGCCAGCTGTCGTTGATCCAGGGACTTAGGGTAATGATATCCATCAGACTGGTGCTAGTCAGGATCAGCCCGCCTAAGATGATCAGGCCGCTGTGTTTTTCGCGATGACGAGTGATTTTAAGCAGCGTAACCAAGAGATAGCCGATCAGAAAAATTGTCCAGATCTGGTACAGCGGGTTGATCGCGGTATAAATATTGGTTGGCGCTAAAATCACCACTGCAGCATAGGCAAGACTAATAACCACCACCAGTTTGGCCAGTTTGATATCGAAGTAGTCGGGTAAAATAGCCCGGAAAAAGAGTAGGATCAAGGGCACTCCCAGATAATAGGTCAGAGTCTGGATTTTTCGGGAGATCATAAAGTTAAGCTCCGGCCAGGCAAAGTACAGGAAAGACTCGCCAATCATTAAGGTGCGGATCGCTACCAGAATGCAAAATAGTCCAAAATAAAGTGGTGCCCGGTCTTTTTGGCGAAAGAAATATAGCGCCAGATGATAAACACCCATCATCATCAGGGCGCCAAACAGGAACAGATTATAGCCCAAACCATTATAACGGAGCGCCTGCAGCTGGGTCTCGCCACCGAGCAGGATGCTGTTTAGCAGCCCACCGCTAGGCATATAAAAATTGGACAGCTTCAGAACCACCTGATTGTCGCCCTCCAAGGCTTCAAAGGAGATGATCTGGGGCAGATATTGCGGTACCATAGCCTCGCGGGTGGTACCCAGGGTACCGGCGCTGGCAATTAGCTGGCCATTGACAAAGAGCTGATAGGCGGTACGGACCTTAGGGATTTTCAGTGCCAGGATTTCATTTTTGGAAGCTGTAAAGGTCAGCGCGTAGGTGGCATAACCAGTGCCGGGAAGCTTTTTACCATCGAGTTCATATTTGTTCCAGGACGATGGAAATGATAGATAACCGCTGAGAGCGCCCTGATCCAGATCGGCCGGTTCAAGAAGCTGATTCCAGTAAAAGGCCCATTGGCCGTCCAGGGGAATAATTTCATGCTTAATATCGCTGGCGGTTAAATCAAGACGGCCCTGCTCAGCCTTTTTTGTGATTTCTAGCGGTTGAGAAGAACAGCCTGCTAACAAAAAAAGTATCAAGATAGTAAGCGGTAACAGGATGCTGCGCTTAACCATGGGCGGACTCCTTTCTGGTAAAATCAAAATTAACCCGGCGTCTGTATTGACCGCAAAATCAGATGGAGGCGTGATGGTCACGCCTCCATGCCGGAAGGTTTTTTAAATTTGGAGGTTCGGAGGACATTGTTTCATGCCCTGATGTATTGCGTTCACGATTGTTTCATTATACAATAGGATCATCAATCCAGTCAAATCAGTTTTGGGTAATACCTGGATCAAATTGGTGTGGCTGTGATAAAATACATAAAAAATGAGGCAAACAAATAATGACAAGAGAAAATATCGAAAAACAAATTACTGAATATCCGATTTTTGAATATGCATTTTTTGATCCGTCGGAAATCAATTTTTATCCGGCCGTCCATACCATCTGCCAGCTGGAATGTCCGCAATACGGAAACTCCTGGTCCTGTCCGCCGGCGGTGGGAACCTTAGAAGAGTGTCAAGCCCGTTGTCTGGACTATCAGCATGCCTTTATTTTTAGTACCATTTCCGAGGTCAATGACATTCTCAATATGGACGAAATGCTGGCGACCCGATGTGAGCATTTAGAAATTGTCGAGGCAATTAAAGCCAATGTTTTTGGTAAGTATGATAACAAGCTGATTCTCACCGCTGAATCCTGTGCCGTCTGCGAGGAATGCGCCTACCCGGATGCGGCGTGTAAGCATCCGGAAAAAATGTACCCCTGTGTTGAAAGTCATGCCATCTCAGTGACCGATATCTGTGAAAAGCATCAGCTGTCATTCTTAAATGGCTATAATGTGATTACCTGGTTTGGGATGATCTTTTTTTAGAAAGTAGTGACAAGAAGCCCGCGGCTGGTCAGAATTTTTCAAATCGTTAAGGAAAGAGGAAAGAAGATGGATTTATCATTTTTAGGGATTGAGAGCAATCCCATCACCGTTTTTAGCCAAGCAGACAAGGCTGCTTATTTAAGCAATCCCGATGAGATTGATGGCGGTATCCGGGAACTGGTCGATGCCATTAATGCCATTCCGGTGTTTTTTTCGATGAGTGCCTGCCAGGGCTTCCTGATCGAGGAAGAACGGGAGCAGCATTGCCCGGAAAGCTATGTCGACTTTTATGTAATTGATGAGCAGTACCCGCTAGCCAGGCTGCTGCTGGGATCGCTGGCCAGTAAATTTAATGCCAGCATCGATTGCAAGGTGGTTTTTGAGGCCGATTTTGAGATTACCGCCGAGGATGAAATCATTGCTAACGGGATGGTCAAGCTGCGCCACAGCATCGAACTCTATGAGCTGCCGACAGCGCTAATGAAGACTACCTATCAGGAAATCGTCGACCATATCCGCAAGTTTGGCGAAGCGATCAAGCAAACGGACTAAGTTTGGTTTGATTTTTGCATATTGTTACAGTTATTATTGAAGCAGTTAGCGCTAAGCATTGATGGTTATTAGGGTGTCAACAGTGATTTTTCCAAATTTACACACAATATGCCAAATGGAAGCTCATTCTAAAGTCAAGATATTGTATGCTAGCTGGCTTGATTTGAGTTTCGACACCGCAACCATGTATCTTTAAATAAAATTCAGGGGGAAAATGATGGATAAGCAGGTCAGGGCTTTATTTGAACCATTCACAATCAACAATCTGGAACTGAAAAACCGGCTGTTTATGCCGGCGATGGCAATGCTGGCAGTCCGCGAAAACGGCGCTTACAGCAAAGCGGCGAGCGCTTTTTACGTGACCCGCGCCAAGGGCGGGGTGGGGCTGATCATTACCGGAGCCAATGCGGTAATCATTTCTAGCGCTAAACCGCTAGTCTGCAGCGTGCCGACCCCATCATTTGAGCCGCAAGCCTATATCGCTGCGGGGCTCGCCATGACCGGGCAAATCCATGCCCAGGGGAGTAAGGTTTTTGTTCAGCTAGCCGCCGGTTTGGCAGGAGATGCTCCGCCGGAGCAAAGTAAACCCGGTAGTGCGATGACCACCGCCGAAATTACGGAGTTAGTCGGTGCCTTTGCCGACGCGGCTAAAATTGTTAAAGCCGCCGGCTTTGACGGGGTTGAAATCCAGACCGGCTATTTGCTGGATGCTTTTACCCTGGCGCTTTACAATCAGCGTGGTGATAGCTATGGCGGGGCACTAGAAAATCGCTTCCGGATTGTTAGCGAAATTATCACTGCTATCAAAGACACCTGCGGTAGCGACTTCCCGGTGATTTTGCGGATGGCCATGAAGAGTTATCTTAAAGCCGGGCGACAGCAGGCACTGCCCGGTGAAGAATTTGCCGAACAGGGGCGAGATTTAGAAGAAGCCCTGGCCGCCGCCGTCATCTTAGAAGCCGCCGGCTGTGACGGTTTTGATGTTGAGGCGGGCTTTGGTTCATTTGATAAAAGTTCATACTGGAAATATCCGCCAGTCTATTTTGATAAGGGAGTTTACCTAAAATTGAGTGAAGCCCTTAAAAAAGTCGTCCAGGTGCCGGTGTTGGCGGCTGGAAAAATGGATGATCCCGATCTGGCCATTGAGGCGCTAAAAAAAGGCATGCTCGATGGAGTCGGTCTGGGTCGGCCGCTACTGGCAGATCCCGAACTGCCACAAAAGTTGAGTCATGGTCAGATAGACGAAATCCGCCCCTGTCTGGGTTGTAATGACGGCTGTCTGGCTCAGCAAATTGCTGGCGCCGAAGCCTCCTGCACCGTTAACCCGGCCTGCAACCGGGAATTGTTATCCGAGATTGAGGCGGCTCAAAGCCCGAAAAAGGTGGTCGTCGTCGGGGGCGGTCCGGCCGGAATGGAAGCCGCCCGCGTCAGTGCCTGGCGTGGCCACCAGGTCATTTTGTTTGAAAAAAGTTATCGCCTCGGCGGCAAGCTTAAATACAGTAGCAAGCGGATCTTAAAAGATGTCGATGAGCGCCTGATCGCCTGGTATGAGCGGCAGTTGGCAAGCTTAAAAGTTGAGATCCGCCTCGATGAACCGGCCACCGCCGAAAAAATAGCGGCGCTTAATCCCGAGATCCTATTTATTGCCCAGGGTTCCCAAGCCAGGCAGCTTAACTTCCCGGGGATGGACAGCGAAAAGGTAACCAATGCGATTGATGTGATTACCGACAAAACCTTTGTCGGACCACGTTGTCCAGCCATTGGCGGCGGTCTGGCAGGATGTGAGGCAGCCCTGCATCTGGCCATGCACCGTCACAAGATGACGATCGTCGATTCCGCCCCAGATATTTTAACCGCCGGGATTCCCCTGGCACCAGCCAACAAACAGATGATTAAGGATCTGCTGGTCTTTTATCACAGCCAAATGATTACCGGTGCCGAGCTTAAAGCGGTTACCGAAGAAGGTGCGGTGATTGAGAAAAACGGTCAGGAACAAGTGCTGCCAGCCCATCATGTAATGATTGCGGTCGGCTTTGATCCAGCCCCTTCCTTTTATGAAGAATTAAAGGATGTTTATCCCCAGGTTTATCATATTGGCGACAGCCAGACGATCAAAAATATCCGCGGCGCCATCTGGGCGGCCAATGAAGTCGCCGGCTTGATCGAATAAAAGTAGTTGATCAAAAAAATAGCATCAAAAGGATAAAAAACTGACAAGTAGACAAAAAAAGGCCTTGTCTCTGCCCTGGCAAGCCGCTGCTGCCTGCTCTGGGAGAGTGCCTATCCCCCAGTAAAATTGGCTAGCTGCTTTTTAATAGCAAGTCAACCGACGCCTGGGTCTTATTTGCCGGCGGTCGTTTTACGATCGCCGGGCTGGTGCTGATTGCGGTGGCCTTGATGATGGGCGAAATTGGTATTTTTTGATCCGTTTCAATACGAATTGAGTTCAATAACGCATTGATTTCTGCCGTTATTTTTGGCTATGTACAATGCTTTATCGGCCTTTTTATAAGCTGTGTCTAGCCAATCGGTATCTGAATAAAGCAGCTCTGAAATTCCAAAGCTAGCAGTAATTCGGATTTCATGTCCATCGATTAAAAACTTGTTGTTTTCTATGGCCGTTCTTATACGTTCGGCTACAGGAACACCATCTTGTCCAGGTGTATTATGGAGCATGATGATAAATTCTTCACCCCCCCAACGCGCAACGATATCAATGTCTCTTAGTTGGTCTTTTAAAATTAAGGAAAATGCTTTTAAGAGTTCGTCGCCTGCTGGATGACCATATTGATCATTAATATACTTAAAATGATCAATATCAACAATCATAATACAAACATTGGATTGAGAGCGCTTCATTTCGAGCAGCGTTTTGTTAACAATTTTTTCGAATTCTCTTCGATTAAATAAACCGGTTAAACTATCATAAGCAACCAAATGGGTTAATTTTTCATTGGCTTCTTCTAACATTTTCTTTTGTAAAGTAAGTTCCGTGTTTTGTTGTTCGATTAAATGTCTTTGGGAAAAATCTTTCGTATAATACTGCCACAATATATTGGATAGTGCAATGCCGATGGCGATAGATGTAAGGCCATTGACGCGGTTTGATGCTAATACTAATGGATCATACTGTGCCAATGCAATTGAAAAATAAAAAAACAGGTAAGCGAATAAAAAAATAGGCACGGATACTAAAGGTTGCAATAATAATGCGAGTGCACTGATTGTGCAAACCACTAAAAAAGGTGTTATGCTTGTAGTAACGAGTTGATCTAGTGCAACGATTGTAACACCGATAGCCATCAGCATAAATATATAGAAATACTGTATGATTTGCATCCTTAGTATGGTTGCCCGGTTCTTTTTAGTTAAATAAGTGATGGTGAGGCAAGTAAAAGTAAACAAGATGATTAGAGCGCCGTGGGATGAAATAATGCCGATTCGCCATATCGATTCATCTTTGCTTTCGGTCATTACAAAAAATAAAAAGTAAATGATATGCAACATACTGACTAGAATTCCAATCAGGGAAATTCGCTTCATTCTTCTAAAATTGGTGATCAAAGCCTCAAGATTTACGTCATTATATTTTATCAATGCTTTTTTAATATTTTGGATCATAAGATACCTCTTGATCCCCGATGCAAACCTGTCGCTTGCGGTTGCTTTGATTGTTGGTTGAAATTTCAATCGGCTTGGCAACCGGGCTGGTCAGCCCCCATTTATTGAGCAAGGCCAAGCCTGTCAAAAGGCCGTATTGATTTTTAGTAGCGCTGAGATATTTTCGCCGGATCACATCCGCGGGATTGAGTGGCGATTGACCAAAGATGGTTTTTTCAGGGATATCGCAAATACCCTTTTGAAACCGTCTGATCGCGCTGGTCTTAGCCATCCGCGACAAGGATTTTCTCAACGCATCCCCGGAAATTTTGTTAATATTTCCCATATTAGATAATAAAATAGGGGTGTTTGATTTAAATTCAAATTTAATTTGCGTTAGTGTCAGCATGGTTATCACCTCACCTTTATTATAGTTGGATTGAGAAAGAACGGCAAGTAATTATGAAAATAATGCATGAAAATGTGACATGTTAACTGCGATACGAAAGCAAAAGGCCACGAAAAATGAGGATTTAGCTACTTTCGATATATCGAAAACTTTTGCTTGAAAGGCCAATAATTTTCGATATATCGAAAAAATATGGGTAGCCTGATTTGTCGTCCAGGCAGCCAGGCGGTGAGGGAGTTTCAGAAAACATAAAAGACAGGATGCCGTAAAAAAATTACAGCATCCTGTCTTTTTATGTTTTCATCCACTGGTCAGTGGGGTATAATTTAAGTAAAGAGAAGAGGTGAGGTCGAAATGCTTAAAAATTTCAAAGTAAAAGGATTTAAAAACTTTAGTGAACAGATTGAGTTGGATTTTTCCGATGTTCGCGACTATTCCTTTAGCAAAGACTGCATTAAAGACGGTTTTTTGAATAAAATTATTATTTATGGAAAAAATGGGGTGGGGAAATCAAATATTGGGCTTGCTATTTTTGATCTGACAACACACTTGACGGATAAAAATGTCACCCCGGGATTGTATGACTATTACCTAAATGCCGATAATGATACCGGTTTTGCAGCGTTTCAATATGTGTTTAGGATTGGTGATTCGGAAATTGAATATTATTATCAGAAGAATCATGAACAGGTGCTTCAATTTGAAGAAGTCAGGATTGACTCAGAGATTGTCTTTTCTTATGATTTTTCAAAAAAACAGGGAAATCTGGAGGGGCTGACAAAAAGGGTGCCAACGTTAAACTATGAATTCTTAAATGATCATTTTTCGATCTTAAAATATGTTGTTAGCAATACCGCCGGTGAAGCGATCAGGCCATTAAAAGAAATGGTGCGCTTTGTCAATAACATGCTCTGGTGTCGCAGTCTGGATGAAAATCGCTATATTGGTTTTAAAAATGACAGCAAGGATTACTTTTCATTTATTTTAGATCATGACCGTCTCAGCGAGTTTCAAAGCTTGATTAACCGCGCAGGAATCGACGAACAGCTGGAAATCAACGTTGATCCCGATGGGCAGGAACGGTTATATTTTAAGCGCAAAAAACCATTGCCATTTTTCAAAACTGCATCTAATGGCACAAAGGCTTTATACACCTTATACTACTGGTTGTCGGCTTCAAAAGATCTGAGTTTTCTGTTTATTGATGAGTTCGATGCATATTATCATTTTGAACTTTCCGAGATGATCGTCACCTTATTGGAATCGATGGATGGTTTTCAGACCGTGCTGACCTCCCACAACACGAATCTCTTAACGAATCGAATGATGCGTCCGGATTGTTACTTTGTTTTGACACCCGATCATATCACATCACTGGCCAATGCCACCAAAAGGGAATTACGGGAAGGCAATAATCTGGAAAAACTCTATGTAAGTGGTGAGTTTAATGGATGAAGCACCAAAAAAGAAAATTCTCGTACTGGTTGAAGGGGAAAAGACCGATGTCCTGTTAATGAAAAAAATAATCAGCAGCTATCCAATTCTTGATGATTACCGGATTATTTCTTATTGTACCAATATCTATGCATTATATCAGGAAATGATGACAGCTGGGCAGCAAGATTTTGAGGCAACTGATATTTTGCTAGTCCTAAAATCAAGAGAGAAGAGTGATGAAAAGAGAAAGCTATTTGATGAAAAGTATACCGATATTTTGCTGGTATTTGACCTAGATCCTCAGGATTCGCGTTATAATCGCGATGT
The DNA here is from genome assembly GCF_927416815.1 of uncultured Acetobacterium sp. Lineage (NCBI taxonomy): Bacteria > Bacillati > Bacillota > Clostridia > Eubacteriales > Eubacteriaceae > Acetobacterium > uncultured Acetobacterium sp. The sequence goes on from NZ_CAKMJU010000006.1 coordinate 25,139, forward strand.
TTTGCTGGCATTACAGAAATATTTTTCAGACTCTTCAGATATGGGAAAACTATACATCAACTATCCGATGGTTGAAGCCTTTTATCATCTGAAATCAATCCCGGATGATGATTATTATCATTGTATGACTACGTTATCTGAATTAAAAAATAAAAAGTATAAATTAAGGGTTCAGAAAGAAACTTTGGGAAGCGATTATCGAAAATTTGCTGTATCCAGGGATCAAATTACGATTGTGATAAGACAAAATATGGCAAAAGCCCATGGGCTCCAAAGTGATGAGCGAATTGACTGGTCTTACACTGGCGTAACCCAAGAGATAGATCATCTAAAGGTGTTACAGCTTCAATTGGCATTGCTGGAAAAAGAAGAGCAGATTCATGTATTATCAACCTGTGGTTTTTTTATCGCCGACTATAATCCGATTTTTCTAGAAATTACATAGGGATATTAATCCTAAATCAGTACCAAGGTCACGCCCAGTACCGCCACCCCGAAGGTCAGCACCAGGCTGGTAAAAATCGACTGGCGATTGTCAATATTGAAGCTGGTCGCCGTGGCGATTTCGTTATTGGCTTTGACATATCAGTAGGACGGGATAAAAATGGCGGCGATCAGCATTAACTAGGTCAGCACGGTAAAACTGATGTTGCCAAGAATCATCTGGGAATTTATGCTTGCGGTATCGTCAACTTTAATCTTGAAGCAAAAATTTTATGATATTTAAATGTTGAATGCCGTTTCGGCTGCGGTCGAATTCATCCATGGTCAGTACGAACTTTGGGTAATTATCCGGGATGGCTTCTAAAGGAGAAAATTCTCTTTCAACTGTTGATTCTTCGGCTAAAATATAGGCAACCTGGTAATATATCCGTTCGTCGCCCCGATCCGCCACAAAGTCTACTTCTGTCGTTGATACCTTGCCAACTTTTATGGTATACCCTTTTCTTAAAAGCTCCATATAAACAATATTTTCCAGAACTTGCTGGACATCCTTTTCATTATTTCCATAAATGACTTCTCTAAAGCCATGGTCTGTCAAATAGATTTTTTCGGGAAACTTTAGCACCTGTTTGCCAATGATATCCTCTCTTTCGACAAGATGAGAAAAACACGCTGCTTCACAATAATTGATATAATTATAAACTGTTTCCTGAGAGAGGCTTCTTTTTTCATTCTTTAAAAATCTGATCATCGACGGTACCGAAAAGGGGTTGCCGATATTAACCATCATAAACAGCAGAATACGCATCAGTAAATCAACATTTCTAACCTTGTTTCGGGCAACAATGTCTTTTAGTACGACGGAATCATAAATATCTGATAAATACTTTTTTTGCGAAGTCTCATCAATGCCAGATTCATAGATAAAAGGCATTCCACCCATGCGGAGATAGTTGCGAAATAGATTCTGTAGGTCATTATCGTTATGCTTTTCCTTGCTAATTTCACAAACTTCCTTGAAAGAAAAAGGATAGATGTTAAATTCTACATACCGTCCACCCAGATAAGTGGAAAGTTCTCCGGAAAGCAATTTGGCATTTGAGCCGGTGATGTAAATATCAATATCAAAGTCAACGAGAAATGCATTGATTGCTTTTTCCCAGCCATCAACTTCCTGAATTTCGTCGAGAAACAGATAGGTCTTACTCATCGGGTTGATATGTTCTTTGACATAATCATAGAGCTGAACGGCCTGATTTTTTAGTAGCCATTCTCCTGATTCCAGATTGATTGAAATAATCTGATTCATTCCAACGCCTGCATTCATTAATTCCGTCTGGATAAGATCTAACATCACTGATTTTCCACATCTTCGGATTCCAGTTAAGACCTTAACGACATTCTGATCAATAAAAGGTCTGATTTGCTGTAGATAGGCTTCTCTTTTTATCATAAAAGGTACACTTCCGATCTATTTTATCTTATTATTATATCGAATAAAACCATGATTTCAAGCAAAAGTTTTCGATATATCGAAAACTTTTGCTTGAAATGATAATTATTTTCGATATATCGAAAATAATTTAATTTTTAACGATCCAAATATAGCTTTTGGGTGTGGGAAAAGCCAAGGTGAGTAGCGTATTTTCAACGACAATGTGATCTCTGACAACAACATGGTTTTAATGTATAAAAATGTGACGGTTATCAAGCACTTATAAAGATAGCTTTTCGGTTTTTAAGATGAAATTAGTGAAGAGGATGAGGCGTTTCTCGCAAAATGAATTCAAATCTTTGACATATGTCAAAGATTTTTAAATAGTGAGAAAAAGGCATAAATTTACCCAATAAATGATTTGAAAACGTTATAAAAAGGCGTATAATAAAAAAGTATGGTTTATTGTAGAATAAGAATCCGATTATCTCAGGTGATGTTTCATTGAATGAAGACCGCGATTGAAAATATCCGGGGCATTCTAGTTGATTAATTCGGTATTTAAGAAATATAGGTATTAAATAGTGGCAATCGCAGCTGGTGAGTAAACGAGACTGATTGCTGATCGAAGATTTAAGCGACGCAGATAAAAATCGATAAGTGATGCTTGCGGACAATAACTGTCCAGGCTAATTCGGTATAATCATGGTATCAAATTTATCCATGAAAAAGGGGAATGACGATGTTGTTTGAGAAAAAAGACCCGAATCAGAAAAAGAAACAGAAACAGAAACAGAAACAGAAACCACTATGTCAGATCTGCCACCAGAATCCGGCCACAACCACCATTCCCGGGCCGCTGGGGCCGGTACAGGTGTGTAAAAGCTGCAAAAAAAATGTGCGCATCTAGAGTGGCGTTTAGAAAGGGGGAACAGTAGAATGGTATCACAACATGATGAAAAGAAAACCGCCCGGATCTTGGCCATTTATGATCAGATCATCCGCGGTGAGATCGTCAATAAACAGAAATGGGCCGAAAACCTGGGTGTCAGTGATAAAACCATCCAGCGGGATCTCAAGGAAATCGAAGAGTATCTACAAACACTTTATCCCGAGAGTGAGGTTGCCTATGACCGCAAGCGACAGGGACACCGGCTGTTTCGGGAAGGTAGTATGGCTCTGTCGGATCACGATATCTTTGCAGTCGCCAAGGTGCTGCTCGATGCGCGGGCTTTCAGCCAAAAAGAAATGGAAGAAATCCTCGATCATCTACTGCGCCTGTCTTATAACCGCAAGGCCATTGAGCTGGCCATCGGCAACGAACGCCAGTTTTATCAGCCGGTCAAACACGGCCAGGACTTAATTGAACGGATCTGGTTTTTTAGCCAGAGTGTTCAAAATCAGCAGGTGCTGGATGTCCAGTATCAAAAGCAGGATGGCACCGTCAAAGCCTATAAAATTAATCCCCTGGGGCTGCTGTTCAACGAGTATTATTTTTATGTGATCGCTGAGATCAACGGTAAGGAGAACCCCGTTTCACTGGTGTTCCGGCTCGATCGTTTTCTCAATTACGCCTTTTGTGAGGGCGATCAGCGTTTTACGATTGACTACGGTAGCCGCTTTAAAGAAAGCGAATTCCGGGATCGGATTCAGTTTATGTACACTGGTACACTGACCACCATCCGCTTCCGCTTTTCTGGCCCGTCCCTGGAGGCGATCCAGGATCGGCTGCCCACCGCCAAGGTAGAGAAAACCGAAGCCGGCGTCATCACTCTGTCAGCCCGGGTCTATGGCGAAGGAGTCAAGAAATGGCTGCTCTCCCAGGGGGACTGGGTTGAGGTCATCAGCCCGCTGAGTTATCGCAAAGAGATGGTGGAGATGATTGAGCGGATGCGGGGGAAGTATGGGGAGGAATAAATAATGAATTCAGATTGTGTGAGGCATCAATGATAGTAACAATTATCTATAGTCTCTATGTGAAAAAAAGTCAAATAGCATACAACGGAAATGAAGTGGAAAATGACAGTCTGCGTAAGTATTTTAGCAATATAAAATGAAGAATGGCCTTGACGGTGCCTGTGAAAGCTCCGAAAAAGCATGCAAGTTTTAGTTATTGACTTCCAAGATCATTTGTAATTATTAAAGAAAAAATACGTGATTTCCCTGTCACTTATTAAGGAGAAAGAAGGATGGAAAATTCATCTGTTGATAAGGTTAAAAAGGAAAAAAATAATTCGAATATCGCAGATGTAGTATCTTTGGGTGCAAACTCAGAGATGCTCAATCAATATAGTGAAGCAGGCAAACAATTCAAAGTAGCTTATGACGGTATTGACCACGAAACCGGCCAAAAGTTACACCAAGGATTAAAAAGCATAGCTGGGAGTAAGGTTAATCCTGATTATACCAACCAAAATATTAATCAGCAGGCTGGTTATTCTGCTGAGGTTTTAGATACTGCAAAACAAAATGCCAAAAATATAAAAAATGGAAGTTCTGAACGAGCATCACGAACTGATGATTTAGGCAGAGTAAATGATACTAAAGCCGACCAAGTAATACTTGATGAATTTGGAAATATCAAATCAGGTTCTGAAGTCCAGATGAAATTTCTAAAAGATTCTAAGACGTTTGTAAATAAGGTAAAAGGAAAAGATTATTCAGCGCATTATTCTGATGGAAAATACAGCGTTCCCGCAGATCAGTATGATTCGATCAAGGCAGGTTTAAAAGAAGAAATAGCGAAGCTTGAAAAACAGCAATTAACACCTGAGAAACAAGAACAGCTTAACTACTTGAAAAAAGTAGAAAAAAACCTAAAAAAATCTGAAGTTTCGAAAACAGAAGCAATTCAAGCGCGCATAAATCCTGAAAATGTTACAATCAAAGAAATCGCAAGAGTATCACATGAAGCAGGTGTTAATGCGGCGAAAATTGGTGCTGGTGTCGGTGGTGGTATTTCGCTGATATCAAATACTTTTGCAGTGATTAAAGGTGAGAAGGATGTTGAAGAGGCGATAACAGATACAGCGATAGACAGTGTCAAGGCTGGCGCAACAAGTTATGCTACAGGATTTGCAAACACTGGATTAGCAAGCGTTATGAAGAATTCCTCAAAGGAAATTGTACGCTCACTTGGGAAATCAAATGCACCAGCGTATATTATACAGACGGCAATAACAACGGTTAAATCTCTTGCACGGTTATGCAATGGTGAAATTAACATGAACGAATTTTTTCAGGAAATTGGGAAAAATGGCACAATGCTTATGGTATCGGCGCAAGGTGCGATTATTGGACAGCTACTTATCCCAATACCAGTTGTTGGTGCATTAGTTGGAGGATTGGTAAGCACGCTTTTGGGAAGTGTAATATATGATTACACAATAGGAATGAAAGTATTAAGCGAGGAAATAGATGCATTTTCACTGCAACTCAACAATGAAATAATGCTGCTAAAAGAATATCAGGCACGGCTCATGAGTTTAGACATAGATAAATTCAAACGCGAGACTGATAATTTTAATGTTGTTGGAGAATATATCAGCAAAGATCACAGTGCGGAAGATTTCAATCTAATGTTAAAATCAACCTATAAGTATCTTGGAATACCTTGTCCATGGGGAGAAGGTTCATTAGATGAATTTATGCAAAATAAAAGCGCGGTATTAACCTTTGGATAAGTTTAAGTGTGATTGTTGCGGTGCTTGTTGTCGCAACATTGACAAATCGTTCTATTTTGCCGCTATGGATAAAGGTGATGGGGTTTGCAAATATTTAAATGAGGACACTAATCTTTGTAGAATTTATGAACATCGACCATTATTATGTAATGTTAACGAAGCTTACAGAATACACTTTGAAAAGTATATGAGTATAGAGAAGTATCAACAAGAGAACTATAAAGCTTGTAAATTATTAAAATCAATAACTAAGTAAAAAAAGAAAGAAAGAAAGAAAGAGGTATTACGATGGCAATTCCTATTATTCTTGGAATCGGAGCTGCAATAGCAGCGGCTGGAGGAATCGGAGCAGGTATTAATGGTGGTCTGAAAATGAAAGATGCAAATGAGACGATGGCATTAGCAAAAAAACGCCACGACAAAAATGTCGAATGTTTTGAGTCGGCAAATGTATCGACAAGCAAGGCAATGGATCAAGTCGGCAAAACCGAGCTTAAAATTCTAAATGATTTTGAAAATTTTTCAGTAACGTGGGAAAAAATTCAAAATAAACCTGAATTTCGTTCTTTTGACAATGGTAATATTAGAATTACGAAGTATTCAGCTGATGAATTGAGCAAGGTATCTGTAGGTGCCGGAGTGTTGCTTGGAGGTCTTGGCGGTGCTGCAGTTGGTACAGCAGGCGGGTTTGCAGCTGCCGGAGCAACAACCTCGGCAGTAATGGCGCTTGGCACAGCAACAACAGGAACGGCTATTTCTACGCTTTCTGGCGTTGCAGCAACAAATGCTACTCTTGCTGCAATAGGTGGCGGTGCAATTGCGGCAGGTGGAGGAGGAATGGCTCTAGGAGCAACGATTCTCGGAGCATCAACACTTGGTGTTGGATTGCTTATCGGTGGCGCAGTATTCTCTATTACAGGAAATTCTATATCAGATAAAGCTGATAAAGCGTATGACCAAATGAAAGAGGAAGAAAAAATTATTAATGAATTATGCACTTACCTTGGTGATTTAGAAGTTGTCGCAAAAAATTACCTAGCTACATTAAAAAGAGTCAATAAGCGTTATCAGGAATGGTTCGGTAATTTAAAAGCAACGATAGACTCCGGTAAAACTAACTGGAATGATTTTTTACCAGAAGAGCGTTTAAACGCTGAAAACACAGTTCTTGCTGTTGGATTGCTTTACGATATGTGTAAAGTTAAACTAGTACTTGCTTCGGAAACGGATAATGAAAAGAATTTGATAAATTATGCCGATTCAAATACAGCAATAAGTAAAGCTGTTGCTTTCTTGGAAGCGAAATAAACAGCAAATACTTTAGAGGACACAAAAGGACGGTGGTTCTGCGTAGAAAAGATGCGGATAAACTGAGCCAATGATTAAAAGCGAGGATAAGGATATGAATTCAGAAAAACTGATCAAAGACAAGCTTGCTAATTTAGCTAGGGAATATCAAACAAAAATTGATGCTGAGATCAAAGTGATTGAAGAAAAACGACAATCCCAACCTACCGGTTCCGGTTTTTTCGACAAACTTAAAGCGACCGGTAATGCGGCATTGGAGAAGGGGCAAACAGAGTTAGTTAAACGGAATTATCCAAATGTATCGATTGTTCCAGATATTCCCGATCAGTTATTGTTGAATGCAGCAAAGCAGTTTGAACAGGAGCTCGATTCAAAATTGATGATCGGCATGATCGATACCTCTTTATTGAGAAATGGCACAAAAGGCTATTTTTTTACCGGCGAAAAGATCTATGTAGTTGATAGCGATGGCAAGAAAATCATTGAAATGGTGGCAATAACAGATGCTATAATGAGTGAGATTGATTTAAACCAGGGTAAAGAAGACGCAGAGCCGAATTTCCAGCCTGCTGTACGTGTCACATTGAAAAATGATGATGAAGTAATATTAAGAACAGTGCCATTAGAGCCGGTTTTCAATATTTTAAAATCGCTTAATGCGGTATCATTAGTATTTGAAGAGTCTGATCAACGGGTTAAGCAGGAAAATTTAAGTGATTTGGGAAAAGTGTGTTTTATTAAGGTTGCTATAAATTATCTAATGGCCGATGATGGTTTGATCGATTCAGATGAATATGCATCACTGATTTCTCTGATATCAATGTTCATCTTGAATAAAGAACAACTTGATGAACTGAGGGATTATCGCTTAAATAATGCTCAAATTCAAAACACAAAATTACTTTTAATCAAGCTGATGAAAGAAGTGCCAACAGGAAGTAGAGAAGCAATTAGCTTGAATCTTTTGGATAGTCTATTATCATTGCGAAAAGAATCTGTTGAAAACTGGAAAGAAGATCAGGCCTTGAATGAGATCAAGGATTGTTTAAAGATTTCAAATGAAAAAGTCGCATTTCTGGTGAATAGTCTAAAGAATGAAATTCGGATCGAAAGAGAACGATTATCAGATGATAAGGTTGCAGAAATCGTCAGTTCTACATTGGCAACGGGTTCAGCGATTGGGATTCCCTTTGCAGCATTAGCTGCAACCGGTGCAATTACCGGTTTCGGCGGGGCTTCAGGGGGCTTATTTGCACTGGCTTTTGCATCTACTGGTAGGCATGATCGTTGGTATTACCGCGATTGGTGCCGCCAGTTTTGGTGCATACAAGGGGATTAAATATCTGACTGGGAGTAAAAGCGCTGAAAAGTATTTATACCGGCAGGCAAAATTGCAAAGTGCATTAGTTAGTCAACGTAAGTCAACAAATATGCTATTGCAAGATATTAACTGGCTGACAGAAGGATTAGAAACAATCATGGAACTGAAAGATCAGGTGATTGACAAGAATACCAATTTACAGATCCAATTTGATCAGCTAAGAGGTTTTGTTGAAAAATTGCAACGGGTATCAAGTGCCGCAAAAGTTTCGGAACAAAGGCGGGTTAATGATGAACGAGAATTATTGTTAACAAAGCTACCAGATCTTCTTGATCTTCATAAACTGGACTTGCTTTTAAAAAGATCGGTTGATTGGGAAAATGAAAGAGGATACATTTTGGTTATATATGAGGAAGTCGACGGTGAACATCTAATAAAAACAAATCTCAAGGTAGAAGATTATGAAATCCCGCTCGAAATTTTGGAAAGATTGGGGTATTTTAAGACCGCATCAGATCTGGAAAGTACAGCAAGAAAAGGTCTGGAAAAATTGAGAGAGCAAGTAGGCATGTGAGATGGTGCGTAAAAATTTAAAATTGGAAGAAATTGATGAATTGGTTGAAGTCGTGGCAGTCAACCGGGATCTTTTACAAAATGCGAGTATTCACTTAGATCGAAATCAGGATCTCTTACTAAACTCCAAAAGTCAGATGGAAAAAACGCTCCAAGATGATAAGTTTAGTGAAAACCAGGCATTTTTGGATTCGCTTGGTAGTCTGGAAAATTGCCTGTCAATGAACAATGATCAAATCGACGCATCATTAGATCTAATGAGTGGTATTGAAAACTCATATATTTATCAATCAGACAATAGTGGTAGCATGTGTAAACCGCTTGAAAAACTGGAAATCATGGATCAAAGCGACAATTGGTTTAAGGTATTAAATCAATCAAGAGCCTATGCACAGAGAAACAACATAGACTTAAGCAATCCCTATGATCAGCTCTTCTCAAATTATGATAATGTTCACATCAGACATGAGTTAATTGAAAAAATGGAAATATCCCTTCTGGATGGCACTGATTACGCGATCGCAGCCGGGGCGGGAATAATTGCCGGGATTGTGGATGCGGTTTTTGTTGGCACCATCGGTACGAGTGGCAATGTTTCGCCATTGCAGGGGTGGACCGATAAACAGTATGCCAATATTGTGAACGGGTTTGCAACAAACTACCGCACTTCTGATCAGATCAATAAGCTGGATCTCAATAAAATGGGAGCCAAAGAGTATAACGAAGCCAAAGAGCGAATCCTAAAAAGTGCCAAGGGAAGGATCATAAAAGTAATATTAAGTATTTGGAAGACCGATTCAGAGTTCTTTATGACACAACCGGTGGGAATAATTCGAAATTGGCAAATGGGTCAAAGATCAACGGCATGAACACAGGCAATCACCATATCCTTTCGCTAAGCCATGATCCTGGGCCATTAGGACTTGTTTTTTCAATCATCGATCAATTGACGGGTAAAGCAACTTTTATTGATGTTGATGGAAATATCATCAGAACAGTAACAGAGAACATTAATAAAATAAACGGTCAGGAAGTTAAAGGCATTATTGATGCAGCACACAATTGGTTTGGTCATTGTCTGTCTGATATTTCAGGTTCAACCTCAACTAAAATTGGCAATCGGGGCTCTGGCTTGCCAGCGCCATTTTATTCACTGTTTCAGAAATGCCAATTTGGTTCAATTCCCATTGATTCGAAAAATACCAGCGGGACGATTGCCCAGCTTACAGAAAAAATGTTCAAAGAAGGTTACGATGTCAGGGCATTTTCGGCCCAGCTTATTCCTGTCATTATATATGAAGCGATTATCCGGATGTTCTGGTTTTTTAAGCAGCATTTTTATTATGGCAAAAGAATCAGTGAAAGCATGCCGTTTGGTGGGAATAAGGATTTACAACGGATGCTCTTTGTTGCGGCGGCGTCTTTTTCAGCTATTGATGTTGGACATGCGACAATTAAAGCAGGAGGTGCGGAGCCAATTACTTTTTTTATGACGTTAAATTATCCAGGACTATTAAACTTTGGTTTTAAAGCATTTCAAAATCTGAGGAATGAAGTTGCTCAATTGAAAAAATTGGATGAATTTGATGCTGATATTCAAGCTGAGTGGGATCGCTTGATTGTTATGGGGAATATCTGAGTTGAGCCGCTAAAGAATTTCAGATGGGGACTTAGAAGTATTGACGATGCAGGTGACTGTAATCTCTGACAGCAGTGTGACGAGTCGATTTTGTATTAGTCAGTCTTTTGGGTATGAATTTAGAATCTTGTCATGCAAGAAACGATTTGCAAGTCAATTTACTGTAAAAAATGCGGATAACTAATTTTGATGCAGACCATAAAGGACAGTACGATGAATACGATTAAAAAAATAAACGAAAAAATTGAAAATGTTGAAACGAATGCTGACATTGAAGAAGCGTATATAAAATCTTTGTTTTATTGGGACATAAAAAATCAAGAGCCTTCATGTGTGAAAGGTAATGTTGCACATGAAATTGTGTCTTACTTTTATTCAGATGAAACTGATGAAAAAATCAATTGGATGACAATCGAGAAGAACGAACCAATCTATATTGAAGAATTAGGAATTCTAATTCCTGATCTTCCTAAGTTTGATCCTAAAAAATATTATAGCTTTATGATTCAAGATAACTTGATAATCCCAGTTAGGGTAAAGAATAAGAAGCTCAGAGGTTTTAACAGAAAAGAAACACAGGAGGAAATGTATGGCAAAAACAATCAAATTCAATCTGATTCTTGATGGACACCCAGTCAGAAACCTGGAAGGTCTCCAGGCGCATTTTTCAATTGAAGATATGCTGATGTATTACAAAAACGGTTTGCTGTTGCGTTGGCTCGATGTCCGGGAGTATCGGTCCCAGCATGATGCGGTCAAAATAATACAGAAGACAACTGATCAGGAAATTATCAGTGAATTAATTAAGATTTTTGAACTGGAAATGGAAGAAAGCTCAATCGAGAAGGCGATTGCAATATATGCTCATCAGGAAGAAACAAGATGGTTAAATGAAGAATACCAGAAAAATGCTTTTCAGAAGAATCAGATCATACTGGATTATCATAGTGGTTACGATGCCCTGATCGAACATATGATCGAAAACATGGAGAATATGGCTTTACTAAAAGCGGATGTGCTTATTCTCGAACAGGAGTACTTGGGGTTATTTATTCTGGATCACGTCGCATTGTTTGAAAAACTTAAAAATTATGCGCCCAATGCAGTTTTTGCCGTATTAACCCGCAATGCTTTTCGACCTTACTGGATTGGTGAAAGAGCTGATGATAAGATTTTTTTGTCGATTAAGAATGATTTGCTGCCGATTGACACAGTAAAAGGAGTAATCGGTGATGATTTAAAAATTATCAAACGTAATACCCAGGCCATGTGGGATCCGATTGAGCGACCAGAGGTTGAGGTAATGGTTTTGAGAATCGAAAATAATACCTTTATAAAAAATGCCGGCGAGTTTTCTGAAAAACTTGGTGCGTCTGACGTCAATAATCAATTTTTAAAACTGAAGGGTCTTGAGTATCAGTGTAATGATGAAAAATTAGAACTTTTGTATATGGAGGTATAGCATGAAAAACAGTGCAAGAGATTTGCTGGCCTCTTATGTTGATGCCCTTTATCCGATTATTTATATCGATCATTTTGATTTCAAGGTTATTGATGAGATTATTGCTGATATCAGTCAAAGCCGAAAAGTGATTGAGTTTAATAATGGCCTGGGAATCATTGACTTTAAAACAAAAGCGATCAGTAACGAATGTGACTTGTTTCAATTCTTAAAGCTGGTCATGGATGATGGCTATGACGATTCCATGTACATTGTTTTAAAGGATATCCATCAGCAGCTTGATAACCCAGAGATTATTTCGCTGTTAAAATACATCGCTGAGCGAAATCTTTATAATGATGATTATCATGCAACTATTTTCATTGTTTCAAGTAAGTTGGTTATTCCGGAAGAATTGGAAGATCTAATTACGGTCTTTGATATGCCAGTTCCTACCGTTAAGGAAATAAGCGAAATCATGACAGTCTTTAAAAATGATTTGTGCATTGATATGTCAGAAGATGTGCTCAATGAAATCGCATTTTCCTTTAAGGGGTTAAATGAGTTTCAGATCAAGCAGATTCTTAATCTGGCCTATCAGGATGGTGGTTGCATTGATTCAGATGATAAGCAACTGATATTAAGACAGAAAGAGCAGTTGATAAAAAAAGCTGGCTTGTTGGAAATGATCATCATTGACGAGACGATTGAGGACATTGGCGGTCTAGAAAACCTCAAGGAATGGCTATACCGAAAAGAGCTGATCTTCAGCCAACTCGACAAAGCGGTCAAATGTGGGGTCGATGTTCCCAAAGGGATTATGATTGTCGGGATGCCGGGATGTGGCAAGAGTCTGGCAGCAAAAGCGTCGGCCAAGCTCTTTGATATTCCGCTGGTGCGACTGGATGTCGGTAGGCTGATGGGTAAGTACATTGGTGAGTCGGAAGAAAATATGCGTAAAGCATTAAGACTTTCGGAGGCGATCAGTCCCTGCGTGCTTTGGATCGATGAGATTGAGAAAGCTTTCTCGGGAGTTGGAGGCACTGGCGGCGGCAGCGACGTTACGACGCGATTGTTTGGGCAATTTCTGACCTGGATGCAGGAAAAAGAAAATACGGTATTTATTGTTGCCACGGCCAATGATATTTCCAAGATCCCTCCAGAATTTTTGCGAAAAGGTCGATTTGACGAATTGTTTTATGTTACTTTCCCCAATGATGAAGAACGGCGAAAGATTATTGAAATTCATCTGAAGAAACGAAATAAATGGAATCGGGATCTGGATATTATTACAATTGTTAAAGTAACCGATGGCTACAATGGCGCTGATCTGGAAGCGATTGTCAAGGATGCCATTGAAAGTTGTTTTATCGATGGCCGGGATCTGCTGACAACCGATGACTTGAAGACAGCCCAACAAAATATCAAATCGATTTCAAGTACACTGCAGCAACGGATAAAAGAAATTCAGGAATCGGTTAAGGAAATAGACTTGAAACCGGCAAGCCGGAATGATGGCAGTCGGGCAGTGCGGCCAAGCAGAAAAATACGGAATATAGATGGGGAACGAGATAAACATACTGAAAAGATTGACAATGAAAGTAATAGAGCAAAGAATTTTGAGAAATTGAAAAAAGGGAATGCCGGGACGACTAAAGAGACAAAAAATAATTTTGAGGATTTAGAAACGATTCGAAAAAAGCTAAAAAGAATAATAACAAGATCGGAGTGGAGAACGAAATTAAATGATGAGAATTCATATTGCGATGACGATATTATATACGAAGAGATTGTTCATATTGAAACTGAGAGATTGTTGATTGGTGATAGAATTTCACATTTAGAAAAAGTAAAGAAGGTTTTAGGGGAAGCAGAGTTTGCTGCGGATTTCGAAAATATTGAAGAAATCCGGGGAATAGGAAGTCAAATTGATGAACTGTTAGGACGACAGAAAAGGCTAGAAAACAAGATAAAAATTGATAAAAAAGAATACTTGAAGAATAATTCGACAAATATTATTAGTTCTCGGAGCTTTTTTAAAGGGTTAAGCAAATGAATAAAGAAAAAACAGAATACGAATATGATTTTTCTGAACGGTTGATTTCAGAAGATGAGGCGAGTGCGGTTTTGGCTATTCAGAAAGAATTTCTGGAAAGCTATATAACATCAAAAGATGAAATGGAAGACAAGGAGTGGTTGCCACTGGAAATGGCGAAACAGCTACCGGAAAGACCGAGAGAACGAATCAATGAAATGAGTAGGGAAATTATTGATTCGTTGATCGTTACAGAAAATAAAAACAAAGCTCTGAAGCAGGCTGTTAGTAACGGTAGAAGCAAAGAGAGTTGGTTGGCAGCGTCATTGAAAGAATCGACATCGTCGATGTCAGCTCAGGAAAGTGCAAAATACCTGCAGCAATTGGATGATGCTGTAAAAAAGGCTAACGAAGCGATGTATGATACAATTACAACAAAGGTTGGGCAGCCAAATTTGATCATGAATCTGGATGGTTTTATTGCAGAACAGCATCATGCCAACAGCTTTAATCTGAAAGCCCAGTCAACGGGTAGCGATTTATATGCTGAAGCACTCAAGCCAAAGCCAGGTGAAATCTATAAGAAAAATTCTGTCGATATTGTGATAAAAGACAGTAGTGGAAACATTGTCAGCCGTTATCAGGCGAAATACGGAGCAAATGCTGAAGCGACAATTGCATTAATTAAGAAAGGCGACTATCGTGGTCAGCAGTTGCTTGTTCCGGAAGAACAGGTGGAAGCGGTGCAAAAAGCCTTTCCGGATCGGAAGGTTTCCGCAACGATTGGGGAAGGTGCAGTCAAAAGCAAACCACTAACAAAAGATGAGGCCAAAGAGCTTCAGGATAAGGCGCAAAGTAAGAACTGGTTGGATGCTGACTGGAATGATTACGTAGCTAAAGATATTGCTATGGGAATTGGCAAACAAGCCGGATATGCCTGTTTGCAGGGGGCGGCTGTTGGTGCCGGAATGAATATTGCCACCAAGGTATGGAAGGGCGAACCCATTGAAGGCGAAGAAGTACTGGAAACGGCAATCAAGTCTGGCGCCGACTTCGGGGTTAAAACGGTAACCGCCGGAGCCTTGAAAGTTGCTGCCGAGAAGGAACTGATCAGGGTGATACCGAAAGGCACACCGGCTTCAACACTGACGAATATCGCTTTTGTAGCGGTTGAGAATGTTAAAACAACAGCAAAAATTGCTTCCGGTGAATTGACCGTTCGGGAAGGTCTTGATGAAATGCAGCAAACAACAATTTCTTGTGTAGCTGGAATTGCGGCGTCAGCAAAAGGGGCTGCTATTGGGGCTGCCATCGGAACCGTTTTGGGGCCGGTTGGTACAGCTGTCGGCGGATTCGTTGGAGGAACCCTTGGTTATATGGCAGGTTCCGGTGTTAGCAAGGCTGTGGTAAAAGGAGTGCAGAAAATTCGTGACACTGCCAAATCTTATGTTAAATCGGCAGTGGAATCTGTTAAATCGACTGTCTCCAATCTTGTTTCAGGTTTGATGGGCATACTTGGTTTTTGATAAAACCGAGATAATTTATTTAATAACGTTCAAAGCATTGATTACAAAAGCGCCTACTAAGCAGGTGCGATAAATAAGCTGTAATAATTCCTGTAAAGCAACCCTGAAACTGAAAAAACGATTAAATATGCTCCATCAACTAAAACCGCTTCGGCGGTTTTTTATTTCCCGAAATCCTCAAAATCATTTCAAATCTCCGATACCCTCCCAATTACTGTCCACCCACCTATCATATAATAATCTCAAGCCAGCGGTGGGTGATACTACTGATCATTGGCGCCATTGTGCTGCTAGCGTCCCTGATTTTTGGCGGCAACAGTGATGACGCAGCGGCATCAGACGAGAACGAAGCAGCCGCTCAAGCATCAGTGAAATAAGTCGGCTGGCGATAATAAGAAAATGCGAACAGCAAGGGAGGAAATCAAATGGGAGTCGAATTTAAGGCGGATGCCTTTGATTATGAAGCGGAGTATGAAAAAATCAAGAACCAGGTGGTCAAGCCCAATATACTATTGTGCGGTGCCACCGGAGTGGGGAAAAGCTCCTTGGTCAATGATATCTTTGGTGAGAACCTGGCTGCCGTCGGGGCCGGAGAACCAGTGACTCGGGGTACCCATCGCTATGAGGGCGAAACCGTCACCATTTATGACAGTGAAGGCTATGAGATCGGTAGCGATCGGCAGGCCCACTACCGGGAGGAAATCATCGGCTGGATCGACCGCCAACGCCGGGAAGACCCGGAGGCGGTGGAAGACCAGATTCATCAGGTCTGGTACTGCATCAGTGCCGCCAACAAGCGGATCACCGATACGGATTTTATGCTGATCCGGGAGATCCAGGACAAAAAGGTGCCGGTGGCCTTGGTATTTACCCAGGTGGATGGGGTTGAAGCAGGGGAACTTGAAGCGCTGCAGCGTACCGCCCGGGAAGAACTTTCAGCCATTGCCCTCTTTACCTATGCGGTCACGGCGGATGAGCAGGTTCAGGTCTTGCTCAAACCCTATATCCAGAAGGCGGCGCTGATCGATTGGGCGATTGCGGTATTACCGGAATATCTCCGGGAGGGCCTGATTATTGCCTTAAGGGGGTGCATTGAGAAGAAACGCGATCATGTCACCCAGCGTGTGATTCCCAAATATACCGTGGCAGCGGCCGGAGTGGGGGCATCACCGATTCCTTTTTCGGATGCCATGGTACTGATGCCCATTCAGATGGCCATGACCCTGCACATATTCAATGTTTATGGGCTGTCCAAACTCAAGGGAACAGCGGCTTCACTGCTGGAAACGCAGATTTTGGCGCAGGTGGGAAAAGTAATGGCCGGTACCTTGGTTGGTAATCTAACCAAGCTGATCCCGGGTTTTGGTACGGCGGCGGGAATGATTATCAATGCCGGGGTAGCCTCATCCATTACGCTGACACTGGGACTGACGGTTTCCAATCTTTGTTTTAATTATTCCCAGGCGGTACTGGCGGGGATTTCGGTGGATGAGGATGAATTTTTCGGGACGGATGCCTTTAATAATATTTTTGATGTTGCCATGAGGAGGGTAAAAAACAATGGATAAGAAGCTGAAAACAAATGTTTTGATGATTGGAAAATCGGGTGTTGGCAAAAGCAGCCTGTTAAACTATATCTTCGGGCTGGAGCTGGAAAAGACCGGAACCGGCCGGCCGGTGACCGCAGAAGGGCTTTACCAGCATGCCTACGACTGCGGAGCGGCTTTTACCATCAACCTCTATGACACCTGGGGGCTAGAAGCCAATCAGGCGGAGCGCTGGAAAGATCTGATTATGACGGAGGTCAAACGTCATGACTGCGACCATATCGCCGAGTGGTTTCACACCATTATCTATGTTTTTTCGGCCAAGTCAGCCCGGATCGAAGGCTTTGAAAAAGCCATTATCCGGGAGCTGATCGATCAGGGCAACCGGGTGATGACGGTGTTATCACATTGCGATCTGCCCAATGTGGATGGAGCCATCCATGAGATGGAAGCCATTCTGCAGGAACTGGGTATTGAGCGGCGCAATATTGTCCGAGCCTGTTCAGTCTCGAAAAAACTGCTGGGCGGGATTGTGACCGAGCCTTTTGGGCTAGAGGATGTCATCCACAATATTCGGGAAAATCTGTGGCAATCGATCTGTCTCAAGGTGCCGGGGAATGTCCTGGCTCATGCACAGTTGCTGCTGGAAAAGTGGCGCAACGACGTGTATGACTATATTGAGGAAACGGTGACGGTTTTTAATGCCTCATCCCAGACCACCGTGAATCGGATCAATGATTATGCTGGCCGCTCGGTTGAGGCGGTTTATGAGGCGATTGGCCAATATGGCGAGGAGAAAATGGCTGAGGCCATCACCTATTATTGCCAGCTGGCCAATCAGCTGAGTGCCCTGGCTGGGGAGCGTACCGGCAAGCCGGAATGGGGTCGGTTCACTGATTTTGATTTTTCCCGGGATCGGGTTGATGTGGTCTGTGAATTGCTGGCCAATGTGGTGGTCGGCCTGATTCCTTTTGCCGTTTTTTTCCTGCCTTCCATCAACCGGGATAATCGGGTCCAGGAGTTTAAAGATGGCATTGATGCCAGTTACAAGCGGATTCTTGAAACCCTGAGCCATGAGGCTCAAAAGCTGGGGGTTCAGTTGCTGCTGATGCAGGCCGCCTGAGGCACTCTGCCACCAACCCAAACCCATAAATAAAAACAGGCCCAAGACAACCCCATCCTTGTCCCGAACCTGTTTTTTATTTTACCCAAGATAATCTAGGCTACTAATCTAGGCTTCCACCCGTCGTTGCTTAATCAGCACCAGGGTTACCGCCAGTACCGCTACCCCGAAGGCCAGCACCAGCACCATGCTGGTAAAAATCGACTGGAGATTATCGGCATTGAAACTGACCGTGTTGGCGATTTCGTTATTGGCTTTGACATACCAGTAGGTGGGGGTAAAGCTGGCAATGGTCAGGACATTGCTGCCCAGTAATTCCTGGGGGACAAAGACCCCGCCGATAAAGCTGCTGCCGAGAGTGAAAACATTGGCCACTGCCGACATCGCTTCGCGGCTCTTAACCAGATTGGCGATCAGATAGCTGATTGACAGGGCTGCCAGCGTAAAAACAAAGGAGTTTAACAGCAGTAACAGGCCATGGGTGGTAAACATGTAGCTGCCATATAAGAAAAAGCTGGCCGAGATCAGCAGCAACCAGGTCAGGGTGGCAAAGCTGAGATTACCGAGAATCAACTGGAAATTCATATTGGCAGAGCGGATTGGGGCACAGAGGTTGCGGCGTTTGAGATCGGTGTTGTTAAAAACCAGCATGACCATCGAGACCCCTAGAATTAGAATGGCAAACAGCGAATAAGAAATATAATTAAAATAGTAGCCAGATTTTTGTGCCCGAGCAGACAGGGAGCCGTTGCTGATCATTGTCACCGTCGTTTCTTTGGCCAGATCCTTTTCTAAATAGTCAACCAGCTCTCCCTGAGACAGACCAGGCAGATAGGTGGCGTAGGCTTGGGCGGTGTTTAAATATTTATTAATGAGCAGATCCATATAAATGTTGCTGCTGGAATCAGGCACGGTGGTTTTTTCCACCTGAGTCGCCTGGCCACTGAGCATGGCTTGGGTAAAGCCGGCTGGCACCCGCAGGATGTAGCTGACTTCGCGGAAGAATAGGGCATCCTGGAGTTTCTGGGATTCGTCGGGAAGATCGACCAGGTTGGCATTTTCACCCAGATAGGTTTGAAGACCTTTCACCAGTTGCGAATCACCATCTTCATTAATAAAGGCGATATTAATCTTAGTCTTGGTAAAGTCGGTATCCTGAGGCGGATTATAGGTGGTGTTGAGCAACAGCGCCAGCACCATAAAGACGACCAGATAGATCAGGATCTGGGATCGGTTATGCTGGATGATGCGAAAAAAAGCTTTATAAACTTGCATAGGTCTGTCTCCTTAAAACAAAATAGGTAGTCGCGCTAAATAACAGGGTGAAGCCGCACAGCAGCAGGATGTTAATAAAAAACTGGGTTGGGGTATTGTAGTAGTATAGCGCATAAAAGCTGTTGGTAATCAGGTTGGCGGGGTTGAGGTAGCCGAGAATCGGCATCTTGGTAGCGACCAGATATTTAATATCAGCGCTCATCATCCCAGCCAAAAAGCACATTGTCATGGTCGAACCAATCAGGATACCGGTAATAATGCCCTCGCTTTTTTTAACGATCGCAGCGATAAAGGTACCAAAGGTTACACCGGTGAGACTGCCGATTACACAGGCCAAGGCGATATAGCCAAGCTGGTCACCGAAACTGATCCCCAGGACGCCGACGATAAAGGCCAGTAGAAGTAGTAGTTCGGCCAGCTGAATGGTGGTAGCCGCGAGCATCGATGACAGGAAGACCGTCAGCTTATTGGTGGGCGCAGTATTGATTCGGGCACCGACATCAGAAAGATTGGCCTGAATCGCGATAACTTCATTCACTCCCAAAAAGCCGCCATATAAACAGGTCATTGCGATCAGCGTATAGAAGAAATGGACAGTCGTATCGGGGCTGGACTTACTGGCAGAGACAGCGCTAAGGTAGTCAGTCCGACTGTAAACACCAGCGATCGTGCCACTTTCTAGCGCTGCCGGATTCTCGCTGATGACGGTCATAAGGGTCGCCGAAGATTGCAGAAAGTCATCCAGAAAACCGCGGATAATGGTCTGATTCAGGCCAGAGCGGTTGACCATCAGCTTAAGCTCGGGGTCGAAGATGATATAGCCATCAATCTGATTCTCTTTAAGTAGTGCATCGGCTTCTTCAAGGGTCGTCTGACTGACGACAAAAAGATCATCCATCTTGCTAAGGGCATCTGAAAAAGCCGGGTTGGCAGTCAGTGCATCATTTTGAACCAGTGCCACATTGACCTTGATAAACTTCTCGGTACTGTAAATATTGGAAAAGGCCAGATTAAACAGGATCGCCAGTAAAATCGGAAACATCAGGGTCCAAAACATCAATTCGCGATTGCGTAAGATGCACTTGAGACGATAAGCATAATTAAATAAAAACATTATGACCTCCTAATCTCTTAGCTCTTTGCCAGTGATTTCCAAAAAGACGTCGTTTAAGGTGGGTGGCTCGGAGTAGACTTTGCCAATTGCAATTTGTTGTGCTTTAAGTTGATCCAGGATCACAATCAGATTATTTTTACCGCGGCTGGATGTCACCACCAGCTGATTGTCGGTTAATTCGGCTGAGATAATATCGGGGATCGCTTTGATCGCTTCAAGATCGAGATCCTCGGCGTTGAGCAGTTCGAGGTTGATATGCTCGCCTGATTTGATCATCCTTTTGAGTTCTTCATTGGTGCCCATGGCAATGATCTTACCCTTATCCATGATCGCGATGCGGCTGGCAATCTGTTCAACCTCTTCCATGTAATGCGAGGTATAGATGATCGTGGCGCCCTGTTGATTGAGTTTCTGGATACCTTCTAGAATACTGTTGCGGCTTTGCGGATCGACTGCGACAGTCGGTTCATCGAGAATGATCAGCTTGGGTTTGTGAGCAATCCCGCAGGCAATGTTGAGCCGCCTGAGCAGCCCGCCGCTAAGTTTTTTAGGCAAGAATTTGGTAAAATCATTGAGGCCGACAAAATCAATGGCCTCAGCGACCAGTTTTTTGCGGGTCTGCTTATCAGAAATGTAAAGACCACAGAAATAATCGATGTTTTCATAAACCGTCAGTTCATTAAAGACCGCGACGTTTTGCATCACCACGCCGATATTGCGTTTGATCGCATAGGCATCCGGAGCCATCGGCTGATCGTAAATTTCAATGCTGCCCTTATCATATTTAAGTAGCGACAAGATGCAGTTGATAGCGGTGGTTTTACCCGAACCGTTAGGACCGAGTAGCCCCAGAACTTCGCCTTCTTGTACTTCCAGATTAAAGTGATCCAGAGCGATTAGATCGCCGTAGCGCTTGACCAGATTTTTAACATTAATAACCATCATTTTCTCTCCTTGTATGTGTGCGCTTAACCCAAACATGAGGGAAACAGCGTTTTATTTGTTGTTGGTTTTATTTTACCGCGGCGGAACTTATTTTGCTAGTGATAGAGCTCCTGATTAGGTATGACAAATGTCACCATTTATGTTAAAGTAGTGATAAATATCCGGTCGCTGGCGACGATATTGATGAGCACAAAATTTAGGGAATGATTCTGATAAGGGCAGGTAATGATGAATAAGCTAATTGATAAACTGATTATTTTTGGGTTCTGTCTGGCCTTATACCTGACCACCGTTGATAAGCTACTGCTGATTGCCCCGGTGCTGGTAGCAGTGATTTTTGGGGCGGCTTCAAGCTATGTCAAAGAAGGACCGGTAACGGTGGCTTTGTTTGTTGGCTATCTGGTGATCTGCTTTATTGAGCCGGCTTATCTTCTGTTTGTACCGCTAATTGGCTATGACGTTCTGATTTCTCGCTACAAATGGCTGTGGACGTTGGTGCTGCTGCCGGCAGCAACGGGCTTCGCCGAACTGAGCGGCACCGCGGTGGTGCTGATTCCGGTTTTTATGCTGGTGGCCTATTTACTAAAAAAAAGAACCCTCTCCCTGACTACCTTAAAACAGCAATACAATGCCCTTCGGGACAGCAGCAGGGAAGCCGCCTTGCAGCTTGAAAAAAAGAATAAATTACTAATGGAAAAGCAGGACTACGAACTCAACCTGGCCACCCTGAGTGAACGTAACCGGATTGCCCGCGATATTCATGACAACGTCGGCCATATGTTGTCACGGAGCATCCTCCAAACTGGAGCGCTACTGGCAATTAGTAAAGAAGCCCAGACTCGTGAAGGCCTGCTTCAAATTAAAGAAACCCTTTCCGAAGCGATGGACAGTATCAGAAGCAGCGTCCACGATCTCCACGATGAGTCGCTTAACTTGCAGGTGGAACTACAGACACTGATTAAAAATTTTGAGTTTTGTCCAGTCAAATTTGACTATGATGTCGAAATGGCGCTCGATAAAGAAGTGAAATATTGTTTTGTGGCGGTGGTCAAGGAAGCATTTTCGAATATCATCCGCCATTCTAATGCCACCGAAGTAGTCCTGATTGTCCGCGAACACCCGGGGCTGATTCAGCTGGTGGTACAGGATAACGGCACCACCAGGGTAAAGCCGGACAATTCCGGGATTGGCCTTAACAATATCAGCGATCGGGTCGCGGTGCTTAATGGCAATGTCCATATCTCGGCTGAGCGGGGCTTTCGGATCTTTATCTCGGTGCCAAAAAATCAATCATTTTAATAGAAAGCAGAAAATAGAAAATAGAAAAAAATAAAAGTACCGGAGGAACCATGAAAATACTTGTTGTCGATGATGACCGGCTAGTTTGTGCTTCGCTAAAGACGATTATCGAAGCCCATGGCGATATTGAAGTGATTGGCATCGGCCACAATGGTCAAGAAGCGATTGCCTTATACCAAAAACTCAAACCAGATGTGCTGCTAATCGACATCCGCATGGCGGTGATGACCGGGCTCGAAGCCGCGGCAATTATCCTAGCGGCTGACGAAGCGGCGCGGATCTTATTCTTAACTACCTTTTTAGATGACGAATATATTATCAAAGCCCTTAAACTAGGGGCAAAAGGCTATCTGATTAAACAGAACTTTGAAAGTATTGTGCCCGCATTAAGAGCCGTCCAGACAGGGCAAAGTGTTTTTGGCGCGGATATTGTAACAAAGATACCTGCTTTGATACACAGTGGTGAACCCAAGCGGGAAAATGGTCTTTCGCTTAGTGACAAGGAAATGGAGCTGATCGATCGGGTCGCCCAGGGGCTTAGCAATCGCGAGATTGCCGAGAGCCTCTATTTAAGTGAAGGAACCGTCAGAAATCGGATCAGCGTTATCTTGGAAAAGCTGAATCTCCGCGATCGCACCCAGCTGGCCATCTTTTTCTATAAAAACTTGGCTTGAGGGACTGCTATATAAATAGAATAGAATGAAAAAGAGGTAAAAATGAAAAGTTCATCGGATCATTTTCAAAGTTTGTTCAGGTTTTTAGTCAATATCGTTTTGATACTATTGCAATTGAGTATCATCGGATTGATTATTTTGCAGTTTTCTGAAGATGCACTGTATGGTTATTGGCTGGTTGAGGGGTTGGCCGTTCTGGTCGTGCTGAATATTGTCTATCGTAAAAAGACCGCCGCCTATAAGATTTCCTGGATTATTTTTGTGCTGATTCTTCCGGCGGTAGGGATCGTCCTTTATTTTATCTGGGGACGGCATCGGGTGCCGAAAAAATTTCAAAAAAGATGGGATATTGTCAATCAACGCACCTTTTTAACAATCCCACAAAATCAGGCCGTTTTTGAATCCATTGATGACAAGGGGATCAAAAAACAGGTCGAGCTGGTTCATCGGCTGGGGGATCTGCCGGTTTGGAATAATACCAAAAGCAAGTATTTAAAACTGGGAGAGGAGATGCATCGGGCCAATCTGCAAGCGATCAAAAGCGCCGAGAGATTTATTTTTCTGGAATACTTTATTGTCACCGGTGGAAAAATGTATGACGAGCTAATGGCGGCCCTCTATGAAAAAGCCGCCGCCGGGGTAGAAATCCGGATGATGGTCGATGAGATGGGCAGTTTATCAACCCTGCCCAAAGATTTTTACAAGAATTGTGCCGCCCATCAGATTAACAGCATTCCCTATAATCCTTTATCGCCATCACTGTTTAAATTTATCAGTTTTCGCGATCATCGTAAAATGACGATCGTCGATGGCCGGGTCGCAATTACCGGGGGGATCAACATTGGCGATGAATATATCAATGAAAAAGTCCGCTTTGGCCATTGGAAAGATATGGCCATCCGTCTTGAAGGTGAGGCGGTTTTTAGCCTGACGACGATGTTTATTAATATGTGGGATTATTCTACCGGGGAGGTCTCCCAACTGGAGGACTTTAAGGCGACCACTGCGCCGGTAGCGGCAAATGAACTGGTGATGCCCTTTTGCGATGGCCCGATGAACCCCCGAAATCCGGCCGCCAACATCTACATGAAGATTTTTGCTAACGCCAAGGATTATCTTTATATCACCACCCCCTATCTGATTCTCGATACCGACTTGACGAATTGTATCTTGCTGGCCGCCCGCAGCGGTGTCGATGTCCGGATCATTACCCCGGGCATACCCGACAAGAAGCTGGTTTACGCGACCACCCGCGCCTTTTACGGGGATCTGCTGGCAGAGGGGGTGCGGATCTATGAATATGCCCCAGGCTTTGTTCATGGCAAGGTTATGGTGACGGATGATCAGGTCGCCATTGTCGGATCGATCAATATGGATTATCGCAGTTTGATCTGGAATTACGAATGCGGCACCTGGATCTCCGGTTCACAGACGGTGCTCGATATCAAAGCCGATCTGCTCGAGTGCATCGCGGTCAGTCGCGAAGTATGTTATGCTGAATGGGAAAAAATCTCGTTTGTAAAAAAAGTTGGGCAAGCGGTGTTAAGAATCATGGCACCATTGATGTAGTCAAAATAGAGCGGAAATAAAGAAGAAATAAAGAAGAAATAAAGAAGAAATAGAGAGGAGATTTTGATGAAAATATCTGCAATCCAAATGAATGTGGTCTTAAAAAAGCTAGAAAGCAATTATCACAATGCCGAGGTCTTAATCCGCAAGGCCGCCGCAGCCGGGGCTGATGTAGCGGTACTGCCGGAAATGTGGAGCGGCGGATTTATTACCGATGGTCTCGACGAGCGGCTAGCCGATCTTGATGGCAACCGGGCCAAGGCGTTTTTAAGTCAGTTGGCGGCGGAACTAAAGATCAATATTGTCGGCGGGTCGGTGGCGACAAAAAAAGCCGGGAATTATTATAATACCACTTACGTGACCGACCGCCAGGGATACATTATTGCTGACTACGACAAGGCGCATCTGTTTAGTTTTGCCGGCGAGGATCAGCGTTTTAGGGCGGGAAATCAACTGGTCACCTTTAGCCTTGACGGGAATCCCTGCGGGATTATCATCTGTTATGAGATCCGTTTTCCCGAGTGGGCTAGAAAACAGGCTCTGGCTGGGACGAAAGTGCTCTTTGTCCCGGCCGAGTGGCCGCTGCCCCGGGTCGGCCACTGGCGGGTGCTCAACCAGGCTCGGGCGATTGAAAACCAGATCTTTGTGGTTGCCGTCAACGGCTGCGGCGCAGCCGTCAAGGATCAGCAGAACGCCGGTAATTCATTAATTATTGATCCCCAGGGAAAACTGCTGGCCGATGCCGGTCCCGAACCCCAAGAAAAGCTGATCTTTGCTAGTCTCGAGCTGGCCGATCTGGATCAAGCCAGAAATAATATGACCGTCTTTAAAGACCGCAGAAGTGATCTTTATTAGGAAAGTAAAGCAATCAAATAAAAAGCAATCAAATAAGAAAACAGCAAAGACTCGTTACCAGATGGCGAGTCTTTTTTGATGTTCAAATATAATCGAATAAACCGTTTAAAATCCTTACGCCAGGGTATGATGACGATAACAGTTAGAAGCGACGGTTTTGGGGTTGCCTGGCTTGCGGAATTGAGCTTTAGAGCGATCAAATGGTTAGGCGAATCGATTAAAAAAGGAGGCTAAAAAATGATTCGGATTGGAAAACAAGTCTTCAGCTGGCTGATCATTTTAAGTATCGGTATCAGTCTACTGCCAATGGCAGTGATTGCGGAAGGACAAAATCAGGACCCCGGAATGTCTCAAAAGCAAGCAATTGAAGTAATTGACGAGAGTCAGAACTTAGATCTTGGCGAGGATCTATCGGAGATATCAACGGACAGTATTCATTCCGGTGATTACTGGTATGATATTATTGCTGGTGGCATCAGAATTGTATCCTATGCTGGAAGCGGTGGCAATGTCGATATTCCAGCGACCATTGATGGTAAAACAGTATTGGAAATTGGTAATGATGCCTTTAACGGAAGAACAAGTTTAACTGGTATTAATTTGCCCAACAGTGTCAAAAGTTTGGGGATGCGTTCCTTTTATAATTGCCCCAACCTTGATTCGGTCTTTTTAGGTAATGGCTTGGTGACCATCGGAAATGGTTCCTTTTGGGGGGCGAAATCCTTAACCAGCATTATTATTCCCCATACAGTTACCGCTATTGGCTATGCCGCCTTTACCAACTGCCCAGCCCTGAAAAAAATATCTTTCTTCAACAATGCAACAAGTTTTGACGGTCAGATTTTTGGGCTGGTACCAGAAGTGACTATTTTTGGATATCCCGGTTCCACCGCTGATTCCTATGCTTATGCTAACTTGAGACCCTTTGTGAGCTTGCCGTCCTCCTATGTGGATGTCTATTATTCCACCCACGTTCAGAATGTCGGCTGGCAGATTTCAAAAAAGAATGGCACAATCAGTGGCACCGTGGGACAGGGTCTAAGATTGGAAGGGATCAAAATACTGGTTGATAACAGCGAAGTCAATGTCGTGATCCAGTACCAGACCCATGTTCAAAATATCGGTTGGCAACCGATGGTCAGTAACGGCGCAATTAGCGGCACCACCGGACTAGGCCTGCGCCTGGAAGGGATAAAAATTGAACTCGATGGTGTCGACGTCGGTAAATATGACCTTTACTATCGTGTCCATGCCCAGAATTACGGTTGGCTGGACTGGGCCAAGAACGGAGCCAGTGCCGGAACCGAAGGCAAGGGTCTGCGCCTGGAAGGGATTCAGATCATCATAGTGCCGATCGACTCGGCTGCTCCGGGAGCAACGGCGGTGCCCTTTGTCAGCAGTCAGATTTGAATTAGGCAAAAAACGATGACCAGATGAAGCAATGCAAACGGCTAACAAAAAAAATAAATTTTTAAAATTTTTTTAATAATTGTGTTAGTCATAATAAAAAAGGGTAAAAAGAGTAGTGTAAACTATAACTGTGTAATTTCACACCAATTGTGGGGTGATGTACACAGAACAACTCTTGAAAGGAGGAATAGTGAAGTGAAGAAAATGTCGAAAATGATGGCTTTGTTGCTGGTAGTGGTAATGGTGTTGATGCTTGTACCTACGTCAGCATTTGCCGAAGAAGTGGTGGAAGAACCGACCCTAGTTGTATTAGCAGTTGAGGGTGCGCCGGTTGATGAGGTGTTAAACACTGCAGTTGAAGAACCAGTGGCTGAAGAACCAGTAGCTGAAGAACCAGCAGCTGAAGAACCGGTGGCTGAAGAGCCAGCAGTTGTGGAAACCGAAGCGTATGAGCCAGTGGCAGCAGAAGAGCCGGTTGCAGCAGCTCCCGTTGCTGAAGAAGCTGCAGTTGTGACAGCAGCAGCTGAAGAAGGCACCATTGAAGTTAAAGCAGTTACATTAGGCTTATGGCGAGATGCCGTAACATTTATTGATGTGCTACTTAACACTGTTGGCGCTGACTACTCATATGATGCAATCACCAATGCACTGACACTTAACAATTTTGTTGGAAAACAAGTTGTTGCAACGGATATGGGCAGTAATTTTGCCATGATCCTCAGTGGCATCAACGTGATCGCAAATGATACCGGTAGTGCAATTGACGTAACCGGTGATCTGACTATGGGCGGACCTGGCGAATTGACTGCTATTGGATCTACAAGAGCTATCCATGTAACAAATGGCGATCTTGTCCTTAATGATGGCGACTATGAACTGTTCGCAATGAACAACGTTGGCGATGTTACTGCAGTTGAGGTCACAAACGGCCATTTAATCATCAATGATGGTTGGATTGATGCGACAGCAATCAATACCGGAACTGGCGGAGCCTATGGTCTCTGGGCTGATTATGATGTTGCGATCAATGGCGGCGATATTGATGTCATTACCGAATCAATCAGCGGCCCAAGCATGGGTATTGGCGCTGGCGATGATGTCTTCGTAGATGGTGGATATACAACTGTCCGTTCTAGTACTCAAACAGGCATTGCAACTGCATTATATGCAGGTAGCTGGGTTGTTATCCGAGATGGTATCCTTGATCTTTGTGCTATGGGCGGCGTTGATCCTTTAGCTATTTATGGCGCTGAAGGCGTTTGGATCAGTCCTTGCTACGGTGATGTCGATCTTACCGCTTCTTGTTTATATTTAGAACCATATTGCGGATATTGCTGGCATACATCAGACAATCCTAAAACTGGTACTCAGGACATGGGACAAGATGCTTTAATGGCTACAATGGCACTATTGGCACTGATGGGTATGGCATATCTGATCAGCAAAAAAGAAATCAAAGCATAGACACGATTCACAAAAGAAATGCGGTGCAGCAGACTAAAACTAAAGTTTTTAGCTGACTTCATTTGTTATTAAAAAAAGAACTCCAATTTCTGATGGCTTCCTAAAGGAAAGCCCAGAGAAAGGAGTTCTTTTTCGTGTTACAAAAGATAGCCAGTATTATTTTAACCCAAATTGGTAAAATATTTCATTGACAGCGATTACGGAGATAGATAAGATTAACAATAACAAATAAACCGGTGATTAATCTTGGCAGATTCAAAATATTTAATGTAGAGGGATAGCAATGGATGCAAATGATCGAACAAAAGAACGGTTGGCCAAGGGGATAAAAACGCTGATGGTCAATAAACCCTTAGATAAAATAACCGTTAAGGAAATTGTAGATCAAAGTGAATTAACACGACAGACATTTTATCGCTATTTTCAGGATAAATATGATCTGGTTAATTGGTATTTTGATAAGTTGGCACAGCAATCAATCAAACAGATGGGGATCAGCCTGACTTTAGAAGAAGGATTGACTAAAAAATTTGCCTTTGTTCGAGCCGAAAAAGATTTTTTTGCGGCGGCCTTTAAATCCAGTGACTGCAATTCTATTTATGATTATGATTTGAATCTGATTAAGGATTATTATACCAATCGGATTGTTAAAAAAACCGGGAAACCACTAGAAGCGGATGATCAATTTTTGTTGGAGATGTATTGTCAGGGATCCATGGATATGACCTTTAAATGGGTTACCGAAGGGATGGTGATGGAGCCGGCTGAGTTTGCTAAACTGCTGATCGATGCGATTCCGGAAAAGCTCAGACAATATCTGTTATTTTTGTAGATGGAGCTATTATATATAGAAAGACCAATTTTTATCTGATGATCGGAGACATCGGACAAAGGTTGGTTTTTTTAGTTTCAGCCAGGTTACACTTTGGGAAAATTGTCACTTATGTGACACTTGCTGGTTAGTGTCAATTGAATCGACATAGAAATTTGATAAAATTAAGAAAGAAAATGTAACTGTTTACAGTTGCAAAATATTTGGAGGTACTTTAAATGGCAAGAACCTATTATTTTCCACCAGTAGTAATCATGGAACCCGGTGCAATCGAACTGATTGCAGGGGAAATCAAACGCATGAACGTCAAAAAAGCCTTAGTTGTAACCGATGAGGTCCTGATCGAAGCAGGTATTGTAAAAGAAGTATTAGACGTCTTGGATGATGCTGAATTGGCTTATGTCATCTTCTCAGATGTTAAACCAAACCCAACGGTTGCTAATGTCAACGCCGGTTACCAGGCATTACAGGATAACGCTTGTGATTATGTCATTAGTATCGGTGGTGGATCACCTCAGGATACCGCTAAGGGCATCGCCATTCTGGCAACCAACCCCGGCGATCTTCGCGATTACGAAGGGATTGGTAAAACCGCCAATAAATCGTTGCCCATCGTAGCCATTAATACGACAGCTGGAACCGCTAGTGAAGCGACCATTAACTATGTTATTACCGATGAGGATCGTAAACTGAAAATGGTTATTGTTGATCCGAATTGTCTGGCAGCGGTTGCTGTTAATGACCCAAACCTGATGGTTAAAATGCCAAAATCTTTGACCGCGGCTACCGGTATGGACGCCTTAACCCATGCCGTTGAAGGATACACCACCGCTGGTGCTTCCCGATTTACTGATTTATTTAACCTTGAAGCGATCAAAGCGATTTCTAGCAGCCTAAGAGCAGCGGTTGCCAACGGCGAAGATGTCGATGCCCGGGATGGCATGGCGTATGGTCAATTTGTAACCGGTATGGGCTTCTCAAACGGTGGATTGGGAATCGTTCACTCGATGGCACATCAGTTAGGAGGCTTCTATGATCTGCCTCATGGTGTTTGCAACGCCATTCTGCTGCCTTACGTCGTAGCCTATAATGCCGATGCAGTTGGCGATCGTTTAGCCGCAGTTGCACAAGCAATGGGTGTTGATACCGCGCA
Organism: uncultured Acetobacterium sp.; assembly: GCF_927416815.1. Lineage (NCBI taxonomy): Bacteria > Bacillati > Bacillota > Clostridia > Eubacteriales > Eubacteriaceae > Acetobacterium > uncultured Acetobacterium sp. The sequence goes on from NZ_CAKMJU010000006.1 coordinate 55,804, forward strand.
CAAAAGCAAAGCAGAAATCAATGAATTGGCGATCGAAGCAATCAAAACATTATCAAAAGATGTTGGAATTCCATCGGGACTCGAAGAAATCGGCGTTAAAGAAGCAGATTTCAGTGAATTAGCGGATCTGGCACTGGCTGATATCTGCACCGGCGGAAATCCTAAATGCCCAACTAAAGAAGATGTGATTGCCATTTACAAGGCGGCTTTCTAAACCTAAGCAAGATTAAATAATCCAGTTTTAAGTGAACTTGTGAAAGAGGGGCAAACTAAAATTTGGAGGATGAGAAAATGACAACAACCGGAAAATTATTAGATATGGCAAAAAAAATGGCCGATGCGGCGGCAGCAAAAGCAATTGAAATCGATGTTCCAATGGTTATTGCAATCTGTGACAAACATGGTAACCCAGTGCTTTTCAACCGGATGGAAGATGCCTTGTTGGCAAGTATTGATATTGCAACAAACAAAGCTTACACAGCAGCGGCATTAAAATGCGGCAGCCATGAAGTGGCGGAAGCATCTAAAGAAGCAGGGCCATTATTTGGTCTGGCTTCCTGTGATAAGGGTCGGATGGTTGTTTTTGGCGGTGGAATGGTCATTAAAGAAGATGGCGTGATTATCGGTGCAATCGGCGTTAGTGGCGGAAGCGTTGCAGAAGATATGATCGTGGCCCAGGCTGGCTTAGACGTTCTCTAGAAAAATAGGTTCTATTGTCTAAATGAAGAGGATCTGTCCTAATTGGATAGATCCTCTTTTGTGCGATTATTTTTTAAAAGTCAGTTAGCGACGCAAATGTCTTTCCCGCGATTTGAGAAAATCGCGAAATTGCTTTATGGTAAAAGGCTCATCGATTGTCATTGGGAAGATTATTTTTCTAAAGCTCAAAATGTCGGGGATAGTGATAATCCTTTTCCATCGGTAAAAAGACATAACCTTCGGCCTGAAGGGTTTCGATCACTATTGGCATCGCTTTGCGGCTCGATTCTTTGAGCTCGGCATGTGACAAAACAACTGAGACATCATATTTGCGGCAGCCTTCAATAATTGTCTGGGCAATCACATCAGCGGGCGGCGGCTCAGCACAGCCATCACCGGAGGAGACATTCCAGTCACTGTAGTTCCAACCGCGGCTGACAATCCCTTCGACACAGGCCTCACTAGAATTAGTCGAGCCTCCGGGAAAACGGAAGACGTGGCTGGTTTCGGTTTGGCCGGTTATCGTTTTGTGAAACTGATCCAGCGCATCAACATCGGCAAAGAAGGCTTCCGGGTTATCATAGAGACTGTAGTCGTGGCTGCTGGTATGATTGGCCAGGGTATGACCTTCATCAATAATCCGACGATACATGGCTGCGGCATTTTCATTGTCGTGAAGGGTTGTAAAGAAGGTGGCTTTTACATCATAATCATAAAGGATATCGAGAAGCGCACCGGTATTGGCACTAGGACCATCATCGAAGGTTAGAAAGACGACCTTGATGCCGGCGGTGTCACCACTTCGCAGACGTGACTTGATATCAGCAAGGGGATCATCATCAGTATCAGAAGCGGGGGGATCGGTTTTGGTAATCGCACTGGGATAATTGTTTACCTTGGCCGGCTCTGATTTTGCCCCATTGGCTTGCGATGAATTAACCGTCTCAGACGTTTGGGCGACTTGTTTATGGGAATGGAAAGCGGTGGCTATTTTTGATGTTAAAAAAAACAATGATAGCGGGATCATCACCAAAAGCGTAAGACTCAAGACAGAAAAGGTCAGGAATCGGGGCAAGTTTTTTATTCTTAATTTTTTAGTGGATTTCTTTCGCATTGCTACCTCAATCATCACAAATCAGGTCAAAGCTACCAGCTTCATCTGCGGCAACCTGCCTAAGCTGATTGTAGCATAAAAATGAGCGAAATGTGAAATATATTTCTGGTTTTTTTAGAATTAAATAGAATTTTTTTCAATTCAAGAAGGCTTGACATAGATTTATAAAAGCAACGATTTCTGGCAGTTAGTCGAGTTTGTTAAAACGGTTACAGAAGTTGCCGGAATCATAATTGCCGGTTGAATTTACGCCAAGCTTATGATAGCCTATTCTTATTTGGAGGAGAAGCTTATGGACATCAACGTCGTGATTAATCAGATGTTGGAGTTGTTTATGATTCTGACATTAGGTTATCTTGCAACAAAGAAAAAGGTGGTCAGTCCGAAATTTGGAACCCAGCTTTCTAATTTTATTTTAAGCATTACCCTGCCATGTATGATGCTGGCTTCGGTGGCCTCCATACCCGAGCAGACAGATCACAAAGAAGTTCTGATGATGTTTGTGATCGCCATTCTTTTTTATCTGGTGATGCCCTTTATTGCCTATTTAATTGCCAGAATACTACTGGTAAAAAGAGAAGACCGCCATTTATACATGTATATGACGATCTGGTCGAACGTCGGTTTTATGGGTTTTCCTGTGATCGCATCTATTTTTGGAGAGGGGGCAATTTTTTACGCCACCATTTTTAATCTCATCTTCAATGTCAGCAACTTTACCCTTGGAATTATGCTGATGTCAAAAGACGGCATCAAAGCCTTGGATAGGAAGAAGTTTTTATCCCCGGGAATGATCGCTTCAATTGCCGCAGTGACGATGTTTGCCTTTAAGTTGAAACTCCCCGAGCTGGTCAATGATACCTTAAAAACCGTTGGCAGTACCACTTCAGCTTTGGCGATGATTGTCATTGGCATTGCCTTAGCAGGAATTCCGATTAAAAGTGTTTTTACCGAGATCAGACTTTATCCCTATGTGATTATCAAGCAGGTCCTGCTGCCCTTAAGTGCCTGGCTAGTTTTGAGAAATGTGATTACAAACCCCTACTTACTGGGAATCGTGATCGTCATTATTGCGATGCCGGTGGCGACTTCAGCAGTTCTTTTTGCCAACCGCTATGAAAATAATGTCGCTCTGGCGACCAAGGCGGTATTTATTACGACCCTGGCTTCAGTGGTCACCATTCCGATAATCAGTTACCTGCTGATGTGAATAAGCTTGTGCGGCGTGAATAAAGGGCTGGGCCTCATTTGTTTAAGCGATCGGACTGCAATCATTATTTAAGAAAAGACTATATTTATACGAAACGGTATGCTAGAATAGTTAGTAATTTAGTGGGAACTAAGAATGGTTCTTACAGAAACCGGAGAAATAATGATGGAATTAACAGAAGTATTAAATTTGGCCAATAGTAGTGGCTTTACCCGGGCAGCAGAACTTAAGGTGGCAACCATTGATTTAAATCCCCAGGTCAGACAAATGTGTGCTGACAACAAGTGTCAGATCTATGATACCAACTGGGCATGTCCGCCAGGATGCGGAAGCCTGGACGAATGCAGTAATAAGGTTAATCACTACAAGTATGGTGTAATTCTTCAAACCACCGGCGCATTGGAAGACAGTTTTGATTTTGAAGGTATGGAAGACATTAAGGAGAAGCACAACCAAAGCTTTGATCGACTGGTTAATGCGCTGTTTGACAAAAAAGCCGATATGCTGCCATTGGGCGACGGATGTTGCTCCTTATGTGAAAAATGTAGCTATCCCGATGAGGCCTGTCGTTTTCCCGAAAAGGCCTTCTCATCGATGGAAGCCTTTGGGATTCTGGTCAGCGACCTGTGTAAACTCAATAACCTGGACTATTACTATGGACCAAATACCCTTACCTATGTCGGTTGTGTATTGTTTAATTAAATCAGCCGATCAGTGAAGCAAACAATGATTATAGTTTTTGACTGGAATAGTCATAAAGCGCCCCTTAGCCAGATTCATTGAGGATAAGGGGCGCTTGCTTTTGATAGCGAAGCCTACAGTTTGAGAGCTGAAAAGCAGAGATGTGTAAAATTAACTTTTTTACTAATTAGTAAAAAGTTAATTTTTATAAATAAAGGTTGACATAAACTTTAAATTGATTTAAAATTTGATTAAGTCAAGGAGTACTAACCGAGAAAAAGGAATTATCAGTAAGCTTCTGAGCATGTCTGTAATCGCTGTCACCAAAAAAGATTTGCTATTTTTTTGATGACAGACTGGATTTGAGCAGTAAAGTATCTGACAAAAGGAAACCGTTCATTGGCACAGTTGGGGAAATCGTCAATCAAACCAATAGCGTGCTGAAGTATCATTAATAAATAATCAAACAGGAGGAAAAACATGTCAAAAATTCAAGAAGTCAAAGCAATGGTTGAAGCCGGAAAGTCTAAACTGGTGCCGGGACTGGTTCAGGAAGCCTTAGATGAAGGTCGTGCACCAACAGAAATTCTCCAAGCCATGGTAGATTCGATGAGCGTGGTTGGGGAAAAATTTTCAGCTGGAGATATTTTTGTGCCAGAAATGCTGATCGCAGCTAAGGCCATGTCAAAAGGTGTCGATGTGTTAAAACCCCTGATGGCTGGAGATCGATCGAACGCGCTGGGAACCTGTGTCATCGGTACCGTAGCTGGGGATCTTCACGATATCGGAAAGAATTTGGTTTCGATGATGATTGAAAGCGCCGGGTTTGAAATGGTTGATCTGGGAGTTGATGTATCAGCGGAAAGCTTTGTCCAGGCAGTTAAAGATAACGATAATGTCAAAATCGTCGCCTGTTCAGGACTGCTGACCACCACGATGCCAGCCTTAAAAGAAACCGTGGCCACCGTTAAAGCCGCTTACCCGGCGGTAAAAGTCATTGTTGGTGGAGCACCGGTTACGCCAGCATATGCCACTGAAGTTGGTGCCGATGGCTATGCCCCGGATGCCGGTAGCGCAGCGGTCAAAGCCAAAGAATTGGTAACGGCATAATCAGTACAAGGTATATTTATAAAAACTAGCCAAGCTCACGTAATTTCACAGATGCTTAGATCAAAATATAGGAGGTTTATACATGTTAACAAAAAGACAAAACCTATTAGAAACCATCAGAGGGGGAAAGCCTGATCGATTTGTAAAACAGTATGAGTTTATGAATCTGATTATGGAAGCACCAATCGGCGCGATGGTTGGCCCCGGTCAAACGATTAAAAATGGTTGGGGAATTACCTTTACCTGGCCGGAAGGACAATTAGGAGGGTTTCCAATTCATGACGATCAGCACAAGGTATTAAAAGATATTACTGACTGGAGAAATCAGGTTAAAGCACCAAGGGTCGAAACATCCGATGAAGCATGGGCAGCAGCGGTTGCCCATGCCAATGCCGTTGATCGCAATGAAGAGTTTGTAACTGCCTTTGTGGCACCGGGAATCTTTGAAATGACCCATCATCTGATGAGTATGGAAGATGCTTTGATGGCTCTGTATGAGGAGCCGGAAGATATGCATGATCTGATTGATTATCTGGTTGAATATGAACTGGCGTATGCCAAAGAAATGATCAGTCGGATCCATCCCGATTGTATCTTCCACCATGATGATTGGGGCAGCCAAATTTCTTCCTTTGTTTCGCCCCAAATGTTTGCCGAATTCTTTGTCCCGGCCTATAAAAAAATCTACGGCTTTTATAAAGACAACGGTGTTGAATTAATTGTTCACCATAGTGACTCCTATGCGGCCAATCTGGTTCCGGCGATGATTGAAATGGGGATTGACATCTGGCAGGGTGTGATGACCACCAACAACGTACCGGAGCTGATTAAAAAGTACGGCGGACAGATTTCCTTTATGGGCGATATTGACAGCGGTGTTGTTGATTTCCCGGGCTGGACCCCTGAAATTATTTTTGAAAAAACCAAAGAAGCCTGTGAACGCTGTGGAAAGCTCTACTTTATTCCGGGCGCAAGCCACGGCTTGAATTTTGGCTGCTTCCCGGGAGTTTATCAAGCGAATGATGAAGCCATTGACAAAATGACCGCGTTAATGTTCTGATTTAGAAACCTGACAAAAATTTTCTTTATTTTAACAAAAAAATAAAACCGCTGGAAAGATAATTTCCGGCGGTTTATTTTTTCGTTTTTTTTTACTTGAAGGAGGCTGTTGGATTGCCATTTTCGATTTTGAGGGTGATCTCCGAAACGGTGAATAAATCAATTTCTGACCATTCAACTGTTGTTCCGGCCGAGTCAGCAACCATCAGATCCCAGTATTGTTCATCGACATCGGTATCAAAGGCAATATCAGTAGAGCTTCCAGTTGGTAGGGTATTGGTGGTTAAGATATCCTCGCCCCAGCTTTCCTCGCCGGTTGGTGAAACAAAGACTGCGTAAATTTCAATCCCGGTTTCATTAACGATGGTGAAATCCTGGGAATAAACGGTAGCTTCGTCCGCTGAGGAAGAATCATCCGCTGCCGATGAACCGCCACAACCGGCAAGAATAAACACCGATAGGGCAAGAACCAAGAACACACTTAAAAATTTCATTTTTTTCATTTCTACACCTCTAAATAAGTTTATGTTAAAACTATCATAACAACAATTAGTCTACAGAACAATTCAATTTCACGAATAAAAATAGCGTTTCGCGCTGGATTTGAGGTCTAAATGAATTGTGAAAGAGCCTTGAATATGATAAAATTAGCAAAAACAGTCAATAAATCAATGGTCAGATGGAGGACAGCGTGGTTTATATAGCAGTTTGTGAAGATGAACAGGAGTGCCGGGATAAAATCAAAACGCACCTGAATAATTACGGAGTTAGCAATAATTATGATTTCGAGGTGGCTTTTTTTTCAGCAGCCGAGGAATTTTGGGAAAACTTTCAGGCGGGCTATTTCAATATCGTCTTTCTAGATATTTATCTGGAAAATGGTAACGGCATCGAGATTGGTAAAAAACTCCGGAGCCAAGGTGAGGCCTGTCAAATTGTCCTGATTACCTCAAGCAGGGATTTTGCTATCGAAGGGTTTGAGTTGGAAGCCCGACACTATATTATCAAGCCAATCACAGCAGAAGGAATTGGTGAAGCCCTGAATCGCTGCCTGGCAATGTTGTCAGAGGATAACACCGGGGTTTTAATTCCCGTTGGAAAACTTGAACTCGCGATTCGCCGGAAAGATATAATGTATGTGGAAGTTTTTAATAAGGTTTCTGTGATCCATACCACTCGGGAAGAAATTAAAACCTATATGCCCTTATCTCAGATTGAGAGCTTGTTGGGAGGCGCGCCTTTTTTGCGCTGCCACCGTTGCAGTATTGTTAACATGAATTTTATTACAGACTATACTACCACTGACTTTATCATGAAAAATGGCGATCAGGTCGCGATTCCAATAAGCAACAGTGTGGCAGTCCGACAAAAATATCTGGACTTTGTATTCAACCGATTAAGGGGTGCAGCTGATGCCCAGTAATAGTCTTAATATCATCTGGGGGATTGGCTTGTCAATTTTGCCCTATTTTATTTTAGCTTTTATTCCAGTATGGGATCAGCTCCGGTATTCCAAGAAAATGGTCATTTTCCTTGCAAGCCTGTGCATGGTGCTAAATATTGTATCCGTAATATTGATCATCGCATGGGTGCCGGAATGGGATCGGTTACGTTTTTTTCACAGCGTTTTTTTCCTGCTTTTATATCTTGGGGTTTATACGGCGGTGGTTCAGGGAACACCCTCTAAACTCTTGTTTGTCGGATTTCTGGTCAAAAGCTACGCCGATTTTATCGTCAACATGGCCAAATATCTGGAGGTTTCCTTCGTGATCGATGGACTTAAGCAGGTCTATATCCAGACCTCCTATTCTTTTTACTTTAACCTGTTTCAGTGTGTAATCTTAATGCTAACCTATCCGCTGATCTGGATTTTCTTCAGAAAAAAAATCGGCCAGGTGATGCAGACCCATAACAAAGCATGGGGATATCTGTGGATTATCCCGATGGTCTACTACATTATCAGTTTGGCATTCGGGGCGATGAAGGTCGAACTGATTGCCAATTGGCAGTTTTTGGTCTTTAATATGGTATCCTTTTTTGGTTTTTATCTGATCTATTATGTCGTCATTGAAATGTTAGAACAATCTCAGAAAAATATGATTTTAATGGAAAGTAATGAAACGATCAAACAGCAACTGTTGTTTCAGTCGGAATACTATAAAAAATTTGGCGAGTGCATTGAAGAAACCCGCAAAGGTGAACATGACCTGCGTCATCATCTTAATACCGTGTTGGGGTTAATCAAACAGCAGAATAGCCAGAAGGCGGAAAACTATCTTTGCCAACTGCTTGGCAATCGATTGAGTATTTCCGATGTGATCCACTGCTCTAATGATGCAGTTAATGCGATACTCGGTTATTACGCCAATATTTGTAAGCAGGAAGGGATTGATTTTACCATTGAAACAATGGTTCCCGAGGATTTGGCAATCGATCAAACGGATTTATGTGTCGTTTTTGGAAATGTTCTGGAAAATGCCTTAGAAGCCAGTCGGCTCATCACAGCGGGTAAAAAAACGATTAAACTGTCATCGCAAGTGATCGGTAACAAGTTATTTATTGCGGTTGACAATCGCTTCGCTGGAGAAATTCGCAAAAAGAACGGTGTAATTCTTTCGCAAAAAAGAGCTGAAGCCGCGGGCGTCGGGATCGTTTCGGTGATCGCGATTGCTAAAAAATATGATGGCGAGGCACGCTTTGAAACGGAAGATCAGTTATTTCGGGTATCAATTGTTCTAGCCAATATCAATCAGAAAAAGGTTAGCGAAATTCCAAACTCACCAGTTGCTCGAGGAATCAATAATAAGTCTTGTCAGGTAGAACATTAATCTCTATAATAAAATACAATGAAAAATCCGGCCGATTCAATATCCAGGGCGAAACGGTGAGTAACAAGTAGATCGCCCGAAATATAAAAAACAGTTTAAAAGGGAGAATAAATGAGCTTTGAATTAATCCAGGAAATTCCATCACCCAGTGAAATTCTTAAGATGATGCCGCTGTCTGAAGCTGGCCAAAAAATAAAGGCCCAGCGGGATCAATTGATCAGAAATGTTTTTGAAGGAAAAGATGACCGTTTTATTTTAATTATTGGGCCTTGCTCTGCTGATAATGAAACCGCGGTAATTGATTACGTGAACCGACTAAGCGCTATTCAAAAAGAAGTGGCAGATAAGATTGTTATCATTCCGCGGATCTATACCAATAAACCGAGAACTACTGGCCAGGGATATAAGGGGATGCTCCACCAGCCGGATGCCAACAAAAAGGCCAATATGGTTGAGGGGATTAAAGCGATTCGGCAATTGCACATCCGCTCGATTGAAGAAACCGGCTTATCCTGTGCCGATGAAATGCTGTATCCGGAAAATTATGCGTATCTGGAAGATCTGCTCAGCTATGTGGCGATAGGTGCCCGATCGGTGGAAAATCAGAAGCACCGTTTAACTGTCTCCGGACTGGAAATCCCGGTCGGCATGAAAAACCCCACCAGCGGCGATATTACCGTGATGCTCAATTCCATTCAGGCCGGTCAGGCAGAACATACCTTTATCTATCGCGGCTGGGAAGTGAAAACCTCTGGAAATCCGTTGACTCATGCGATTATGCGGGGTTCAGTGGATCAGCATGGGCGTAACTATCCCAATTATCATTATGAGGACATGATCCACCTGATTAAACTCTATGAAAAGCGGGATTTTTCCTGTCCGGCGGTGATCATCGACTTAAATCATGCTAATTCTAACAAGCGTTTTAGCGAGCAGCCCCGAATCGCCCGGGAAGTCCTGCGTAATCGCCATTACGATGCCGACTTTAAAAAGTATGTTAAGGGTCTGATGATTGAAAGCTATATTGAAGAAGGCAATCAGCCAGTTGACGGCGGGATCTACGGAAAATCGATCACCGATTCCTGTCTCGGCTGGACAGCTTCAGAAGAATTGATTCGAACCATTGCAGAAAAAGTTTAGCTCAGAAAAAATACAAAAATAGAAAAAGCTGTCATCCGCTGGTCAGTAAGCGGATGACGGTTTTTTTATTGAAAAATTGCGACTTAGCCAATTAAACGACTAAAAAGAGCAACAAGGGGTATCTAGTAGGCAAACCCTATCATTAAAATGATTGAGTGAAAAAATAATTGTTGAAAGGGTTATGAAAAAATGAATCAGATGGTTAAGCAAAAAATCGCAGTGGCGAAGGAATGCATCATAAAGCTGTTTAGTCACTTAAAAAGGCAAACTGCCAATATCAAAAAAAATGGTGATGGTTACCGCGATCTCAACTATATAAAAAATCACTTATTCGATGATATCACCTTTTACTTTATTTTATTGGGCCCGGTGCTTTTCTTTTATGGTGCCTACTTATTTTTTGAAGAAGGTAAATATGTGGTATCAGCGATCGAATTCTCGCTGTATTTTGTATCGGTTTTTGTGCTCGTTAGTGGCAAAATCAATCTGCGAATTAAAAAACTATTTTTTCTGCTGACTGGTTATTTTGCCAGCATACTAGTGCTTATCGTGGCCGGGCCGATGGGGGCGGGAATGGTTTGTGTGACGGCGGTGCTGGTATTATCGGGCTCGTTGTTAGACAAAAACTGGGTTTTGAGATTTATCGCTTTTAATCTGGTGGCCTTTTTGATTATCACGGTCTTGTTGACCCGAGGTTTTTTTTACGAGTTTGCGATTGCCAATTATGGTTCGAGATGGCTGATCGTCGCAATTAGCAGTCAGCTACTTGGGATTGGCTTATTGTTTATCAATCAAAAAATATATACCGGGCTAGATAATCAGTCGAAAATGATTGCCAGCGCGAAAGAAAACCTGGAGGTAAGTGAACAGAAATACCGCTACCTCAGCTATCATGATCATCTGACCGGAGTCTACAATCGCTTATTCTGGGAGGAAGAGCAAAAGCGGATTGACAGTGGCGAGCAGCTGCCGATCTCGATCATTATTGGCGATATCAACGGGGTCAAACTGATGAATGATGCGTTTGGTCATGAAGCAGGGGATCGGATTATCATGGAAACGGCACGGATTATGAAAAGAAGCTGTCGTGACGGGGAGTTGATTGCCAGAATCGGTGGGGACGAATTCAGTATTCTGATGCCGAAAACATCCCGGGAAGCGGCATTAAAACGGATGGAACAAATTAAGGAGTCCTTTATATTGCATAATCGTCGGATTTTGAATGAGGCCTTTCATATCAATGTAGCCTTAGGATCGGGCACTAAAGAAAAACCCTATGGTGATTTAAAGCAAACTATTAAAAAAGCTGAATTGTATATGAATCAGCGCAAACTTCTGGAACAGCGCAGCTCTCACAGCGCGATCATCTCATCGATTAAGGCGACGATGTATGAGAAAAGCCATGAAACAGAGGAGCATTCCGAACGCTTGGCAGCCCTATCCCGAATGGTCGGGGAAGCCCTTGATCTTTCCCAAATTGAATTGGATAATTTGGAGATTCTGGCCACCCTTCATGATATTGGCAAGGTGGGAATTGATGATCGGATTCTCGGAAAACCGGGAAAATTGACCGACGAAGAATGGAGTGAAATGAAAAAGCATCCGGAAATCGGCTATCGTATCGCTACGGCTTCGCCTGAGCTGGTCTCCATTTCTGAGTATATTCTCAGCCATCATGAGCATTGGGACGGCAGCGGTTATCCGAAAGGGTTGGCAGGGGAGGAGATTCCACTGCTATCACGGATCATTGGAATAACCGATGCTTATGATGCCATGACAGAGAATCGCGTTTATAAAAAGGCGACGGATCGTGAAAGTGCGCTAGCTGAAATCAAGAAGAATGCCGGAACTCAGTTTGATCCTGAAATTGCTGAATTGTTTGTAAGAATGATGAATAAAATAGAAGCAGAAAAATCAATTTAGAGGAAAATTAATGATTAAATCAGGTGCACTAATGCGGCTGCTTCATTTATCCCAGGAAGCAGCCACATCTTTACTGCTAAAATATTTATATAATCGAACAGCATCACTGTGAATTTACAAAGTCAGAGGAATCGATAAAAAGGGATCACTGATCCAGAAATAAGTTGACAATTAAATTGAATTTATCGGGGTTTTGAAACATTAAACCATGCCCTGCATCGGGAATTAGAATGAGCTTGGAGTTGGGCAGTTTACTGGCTAAGTAGGCGGAATTTTCGGCGGGCAGAATCAGATCGTCCTTGCCGTCAATAACAAGGGTTTCGTGCTTTAGAAAGGGGATTCGGTTACAGGAGCCTTCCCATTTATTAATTGCTTCGGCCTGCTTGAGAATCACATCAGGATTCATTTTTCCCAGCGGCCGTTGAAAGACTTCCCGAATACGATCCTGGTTGCTTTTTATCCAGTCCGCAGGAAAAATCAGGCGCAACCATTCAAAACCCTTATCAGAAGGAATGCCCAGGGTGTTTTCAAGCTTGGAAAGTACCTTTGGCTCAGGTGGAAATATTTCCGGATGACAAAGCGAAGCGTAGAGAATTAGCTTGTTGACAACTTCGGGATGTCTTAAAGCTAATTCCTGGGCGATTGACGCGCCCATCGACCAGCCCAAGACATGAGCCTTTTCAATGTTTAAAGCAACCAGTAATTCATAGGTATCTTCAGAGAATTGCTCAATCGTAAAGTCTTTATGGCCGGAACTCGTTTCTCAGATGCCGCGGTTATCAAATATTATGACCCTGTATTTTTTGGCCAGCGACATCAGCAGTCGTTCCTCCCATAGGTTCATGGTACCGCCGTAGCCCATAATCAAAAGCAGCGGATAGCCGGTTCCGCAAATCCGGTAGCTCATATAAATGTCTTCAACTCTCACCATAACACCACCTCTTTTCACAAACTGCTGATTCTTATTTATATACCCACAAAGAAGGAAATTATTAACATATTGATGCAAAAAATTGTTCATCAAAAGCGATTGTCTTTTAGGTCGCTGTGACTGTATAAATACATGGAAATCAGGCTGTGCATTTGATATAATCATTTAAAAGACTGCGGTTTGTTTAATGGCAATAAAGCAATCTGGTAATATGTCAAGCGGTTATTTTTTAATGACAGAAACAAAAGATTGAGAAAGGGGTAACTTTAATAAACCCTGGTGTTTTCAAGAAAAAAACAGGTAAAAGAAAAAAGTATTTAGTTGATGTCAGCAA